>JANOMD010000111.1:0-12412 GCA_031420135.1 Rhodoferax sp.
GACGTCCTGGTAAACCTCGAACACGCCATCGACTCGCCCGGCGCTGCCCAAACGCAGGGGCAGGTAGCTCGAAATAACGCCGCGATCAGCCAGCGCCTCGAAGACGCTGAAATGGCCGCCGCTGACAAGCTCGGTATTGACCGTGCCCGCCAGCGCGGTGGCAATGCCGGCGTTGCGGCTCCTATCCTCGCCAATCTGGCGCGCATCGCTGGAATACAGGGTGCGCCCCTCTGGCGAGAAAATCTTGATCTTGATGATCGGCGTGCCGTTGATCGCGCTTTTGATCGCGTCATCCAGCTGGCTGGACTGGGGATGGGCCTTGAGTTGCCCGGTGGACAGGCTTGGTGCCAGCGCCAGCATCGAGCGCATGGATTCGCCGTGGATGTTGATCAGGATGCGGGCGATCTCTGTATTTTCGGTTTCGCCAAACTGCATCACGGTTTCGGGCGTGCGCATATGCACCCATGCGCTCAATGCGATCGCCGCCGCAATGATCGACACCAGGCTGGCTATCAAGTAGTAGCGCATCAGCGGAAACATGAATCAATCTCTCCCTTTTGGTTCAGCCCCACTGGCGGCTGACTGTAAAAGCACAGTTGGCGCTACTTGCGTGGCATCAAGTTAATATATTATTAATAGCAAACAAGTTAATAAAAACGAGAGCTAGAGGTATATTTCATAGGTATTTATCGCTTTTTGCACTACTTTTTGATCAAAAACCAAACATTTGATATTGCCCGTGATATTAATATTTTGTCCACACTCCCACATTAAAACGACCTGGGCAAGCCCAGCAAATGCTCGGCGACATACGAGTAAATGAGGTTGGTGGAAATCGGCGCAACCTGGTACAGCCGCGTTTCCCGAAACTTGCGTTCAACATCATATTCGCAGGCAAATCCGAAACCGCCATGGGTTTGCAGACACATGTTGGCCGCCTCCCACGACGCCTTGGCGGCCAGGTACTTGGCCATGTTTGCCTCGGCGCCACAGGGCAGCTTGGCGTCGAACAGCGCGCAGGCTTTGAAGCGCATCAGGTTGGCCGCCTCCAGCTCGATGTAGCTGTCGGCAATCGGAAACTGGACGCCCTGGTTTTGCCCAATTGGCCGGTTGAACACCACGCGCTCTGACGCATAGCGGCGCGCTTTGTCAACGAACCAGTAGCCGTCGCCAATGCACTCGGCAGCGATCAGGGTGCGCTCGGCGTTCAGGCCATCCAGAATATATTTGAAGCCCTGGCCTTCCTCGCCAATCAGGTTCTCAAGCGGAATTTCCAGGTTGTCAAAAAAAACTTCATTGGTTTCATGGTTGACCATGTTGGCAATCGGGCGCACCGCCATGCCATGACCCGGTTGCATGGCGTCCTTCAGGTTGACAATGAAAATCGACATGCCTTCGGTCTTCTTTTTCACTTGTGCCAACGGCGTGGTACGGGCCAGCAGAATCATCAAATCAGAATGCTGGATGCGTGAAATCCAGACCTTTTGGCCATTGACCACATAACGGTCGCCGCTCTTCACGGCTGTGGTCTTGAGTTGTGTCGTGTCGGTCCCCGTCGTCGGCTCGGTGACCGCCATGGATTGCAAGCGCAGCTCGCCGCTGGCAATCCTGGGCAAATACAACTGCTTCTGCGCTGGCGAGCCGTGGCGAAGCAGCGTGCCCATGTTGTACATCTGGCCGTGGCAGGAGCCTGCGTTGCCGCCTGAAAAATTGATTTCTTCCATGATGACCGAAGCCTCGGCCAAGCCCAGACCCGAGCCGCCATACTCGGCCGGAATCAGCGCGGCCAGCCAACCCGCCTGCGTGAGCGCCGTCACAAAGGCCTCGGGGTAACCGCGCTGGTGGTCCACCGCTTGCCAGTAGCTTGCGTCGAATCCTTTGCAAAGGGCGCGCAGCGCTTCGCGCATTTCCTGGTGTGCATCGGGCGTGGGAATCGGGTGTTTCATGGGCTGGATTGAATTGGTGATTGCTCATTCAGGCGACTTTGGCACTTTAACCGCCCTTGGCAAGGCGCTGCTGGCTGTCACAATCGGCGCATGAAAAAAGATCAGATTGGGCGCTTCTTTTCGACCCTTCGCGCGGCCAACCCGACGCCCATGACCGAACTCAAATACACCAGCGTTTTCGAACTGATGACCGCTGTGCTGCTGTCCGCCCAGGCCACCGATGTGTCGGTCAACAAGGCCACCGCCCGCCTCTTCCCGGTGGCCAATACGCCGCAAAAAATCCTTGCGCTCGGGCTCCTGGGGCTGGAGGGCAGCATCAAGACCATTGGGCTGTACCACAGCAAGGCGCGACATTTGCTGCAAACCTGCCAGCTATTGCTGGAGCGGCACGCGGGGCAAGTGCCGCGCCAGCGCGAAGCGCTGCAAGCCTTGCCGGGCGTAGGTCGCAAGACCGCCAATGTGGTATTGAACAGCGCCTTTGGCGAGCCGACGATGGCCGTCGATACGCATATCTTTCGCGTGGCGAATCGCACCGGGCTGGCACCGGGCAAGACGCCGCTGGCGGTCGAACTCGGGCTGCTCAAGCGCATACCATCAGAATTTCTGGTCGATGCGCACCATTGGCTCATCCTTCATGGCCGCTATGTGTGCCTGGCGCGAAAGCCGCTGTGCTGGCAATGCGGGGTTAGCCAGTTCTGCGCCTTTACGCCGAAAACCATCGCCACGAATTGACCTGACGCCGGCTGGCAGACCGTCCACTGGGGTTACTACCAGCGGACGAAATTCTAGAATTCAATTTTTATGCGATTCATTGACCCCCACACTGTTTTCTTGCTGACTGGCGTCATGAGTGGCTTGATGGCGTTGGTGTTGCTCTCGATCAAGCGCAACTACCCGGGGTCGATCGAAGGGTTCAACGAGTGGAGCCTGTCGCTGGTCATCCTGTTTTTGGGCGGCGTCGTGGCTTCGGTCAGCGCCAGCCTCAACCAGGGGCTGGTCGCCGTGCTTCCGAACCTGTTGATCTGGTCTGGCACCTACCTTGCCTACCTGGGCTCGCAGCGCTTCTTTGGCGTCACGCCAAACATCACACCCTGGGTCACAGCGATCCTTGTCGCCACGGTCTTTGGATTTTGGTATGGCGTAATTGACCCGGTCTATGTGGTGCGACTGCGCATCACCAATGTTCTCATGACCTGCCTGTTCACCGCGCATGCCTGGCTGATTTACCGGCAGGGCCTGGACTCGTTCGCCAAAGTGCTGGCTCTGGCGACGCTGGTCTTCATTGCTGCTGCCCAGATCATGCGGTTTGTCACCACCTTCCTCTATCCGGTCGGGCCGAACATTGGCGACATTACGCCCGAGCACCTGATTTTCGTCACCAGCTTCGCGTTTTCGATTTTGCTGATCTCGATCAGCATGATCCTGATGGCCACCGACAAACTGCGCGCCAGGCTAGAACACCTCGCCTCGCATGACTCGCTGACCAATGCCTTGACGCGGCGCCACATGAACGAGGCGTTCGAACAGGAACTGCAACGCTGCCGCCGCACCGGCCGCAGCATGGCGGTGCTGGTGATGGACCTGGACCATTTCAAGGCCATCAACGACGCCCACGGCCACCAGGCGGGCGATCAAGTGCTGGTCAATTTTGTGAAAAACGTCAACAAGCTGCTGCGCCAGACGGACCAGCTCGGCCGCTTTGGCGGCGAGGAGTTTGTGGCACTCTTGCCCGAAACCTCGCTGGATGAAGCGGTGCTGGTGGCACACCGGATTCGGGCCATCTCGACCCTCAGTGAGAACGGGCCGGCCTGCACGGTCAGCATTGGCGTCACGACCAACACTGCCAAAACCGACAGCGTGGACAGCCTGCTGGCCCGTGCCGATGGCGCCATGTACCGCGCCAAGGCCAACGGCCGCAACCGTGTTGAAATGGGATGACATGATGGGAATGGACCCAAAAACAATCATGCTGATGGCGGGCGCATTGGGTGCCATCATGTCAGCCGTGCTGTTCCTGCTTAAACGCAATTACCCGCCGAACATTCGCGGGGTTGAACTGTGGGCCGTGTCGCTGGCAATGAGTTTTGTGGCGGGCAGCCTGTTTTCCACCACCGGGACGCTGCCAAGCTTTCTATCCACCACGGTACCCAGCCTGATGGTGTTTTTTGCTCCGTTGGTGTCGCTGCTGGGAACGCGGCGGTTTTTTGGCGTGTCGGGTCGAATCTACCCGTGGGTGTTGCTGATCTTGCTGGCGGCTGCCACATCGATCTGGTTCACCTATGTCAAGCCCGACTACGGCGTGCGGGTGCAGCTCAGCAGCTTCGTGTTGACAGCCCTGAGCCTTGCGCATATTTGGCTGGTGTGGCAAAAGGCAGGCCAAACCCTGGCTGGAAGGATTGCGCTTGGCGTGCTGGTTTGCGGCGGTGCCATCCAGATGATGCGATTCGTCACCGCCAGCCTGTACCCTGCGGGTGACAACGTGATGGACGCGTCGGCGCAAAACGTGATCTATCTGGCTGCGTTTGCCTTTGTCATTGTGCTCTTGGCCATCAGCCAGGTGCTGCTGGCCACAGAACGGCTGCGGGGTGAACTGGAGCGTGCAGCATCGCACGACTCGCTCACCGACGCCTATACGCGCAGGTACATGAACGAGGCATTGCAACGCGAATTGTCCCGCTGCTTGCGGCACCACCGGCCCATGTCGGTGCTGCTGCTCGATATTGACCATTTCAAAAAGGTCAATGACACATTAGGCCACCAGGAAGGCGACCGGGTACTGACTGAACTGGTGGCCAACATCAAGGCGCTGCTGCGCCGCGCGGACCTGCTCGGCCGTTTTGGCGGCGAGGAGTTTGTGGTGCTGCTGCCTGAAACAACGATTGACGTCGCGCAAAGGGTCGCCGAACGGATACGCGCTGCCATGAGTTCGTGGGGCGGGCCGACGGTGAGCATCGGCTTGACCGCCAGCATCGCCGTTGGCGACACGGTCGATGCGCTGCTGGCGCGGGCTGACACAGCCATGTACCGCGCCAAAGCCAAAGGGCGCAACCGGGTCGAGGTCAGCTGATTGAAATTAATTAACCTGCAGGTTAATTTTTAGCCTCAAAAAGCGCTGAAAATCTCATTTTCAGGGCCAAAATAGGCTTTAGCTCTCGTATTATATAGATAGTTTGCTATTTATAATATAGCAATCTGAATGCAATACGGCTTCGAGCTTCAAGGCGATTTTGCGCACGCGGAGACTGCCAGGAGCGCCATGCAGCGCTCAAGCATGCTGCTTCGCCCACGCCATCACAATCTGGTGCAATTGACGCACTCCGTCGGTCAGCGCAGCAGGACCGGGCTGCAGAATGTCAGCCGACTTGATTTCGAAAAGCTGCCGGTTTTTTACCGCATTGACATCGCCCCAACCGTCTCTGGCCGCCACCTTTTCAGGGCGGAATTTCTTGCCGCACCAGGAGCCCACGATGATGTCAGGGTTGCGCTGCACAATGTCTGCCGATTGGGCAATGATGCGGTCTTTGCCCATGGCCTTGACTGACAGCTCGGGAAAGCAATCGTCGCCCCCAGCAATCCCGATCAGCTCCGAGACCCAGCGGATGGCGCTGATGTGCGGCGTGTCCCACTCTTCAAAATAGACACGCGGCCGACGCGGCAACGCGCCCGCAGCCGCTTCAAGCGCCTGCAACTGTTCCCGCATGGCGTCCATCAAACGCTGGCCCTGCGACACCTGATCGACCATGGCGGCAACTTGCGCCATCATTGAAAAAATTTCGGCAACGGAGCGCTGGTTGAACACAGTGACCTGAATGCCATGGCGGATCAGCTCGGCCGCAATGTCAGCCTGCAGGTCGGAAAATCCGAAAACGCAGTCTGGCTTGAGCGCCAGGATTTTGTCAATCTTGGCGCTCAGAAAAGCACTGACCCGGGGCTTCTCGGCGCGCGCCCTGGCGGGTCGCACGGTGTAGCCTGAAATGCCGACTATTCGCTGCTCCTGGCCCAGCAGGTAAAGCCACTCCGTCGTCTCTTCAGTCAGACAAACGATGCGCTGCGGACCGACGCTCGCAGGCCACCATGCGGGAATTGGTTGCGCAACGTTTGTCATGTGATGCAATCAGAACTTGGGCTGCCAGGTCACGCCGGCAAACACACCGATGCCTGGTTGCTGGTAGCCGTAGACTGTTTCGTAGCGCGCATCCAGCAGGTTGTCGATCCGTCCAAACAATTTGACATCACGGCTCAAAGTGTGGCCCAGCGTGAGGTCCAGCACTGAATAGCCTGACAGCGTGTTGCTACGGTCAGGTCGTTCACCGCTGTAGCGCAGGTTCGCACCGGCGGACCAGGCGCCCATGTCGCGCGCCAACCCAATATTTCCCAGCACGGCAGCACGCCTCGCCAGGCGGCTGTTGGTGCTCAGGTCAACCGGGTCTTGCAACGTGAGGCCGGCCTGCATGCGTGTTGCTCCCCAACTGCCCTGGTAGGTGAATTCCAGGCCCTCATTGCGCGCCTGGTTGATATTGACCCGGTTGAAATTGGCATCGTTGCCGATCAAGTCGGTAAACCGGTTGCTGAACCAGACGGCGCGCGCCTGCATCGCATCGGCCACATAGCGCAGGCCCAGTTCACGGGATTGCATCTGCTCGGCGCGCAAATTGGGATTGCCACCAAACGGGAAGTAAAGGTCATTGAACGTCGGTGCGTTGAAGCCGGTAGACGCCGAGGCGTTGACCCGCCAGGCGTCTGTCAATCGGTAGCCATAACCGACAAGCCAGGTTGCCGCAGTGCCAAAATCACTATAGCGGTCCTGGCGGACATTGAGCTGGATTTCATGGCGCTGGAAATCTCCGACATACCCTGCCCGCACCGAATTGACCTGGCGATTCGATGCGTTGTACACCGTGTCGCTTTCAATTCGCTGGCGCGTGGACTCGACCCCAGCGGTCACGGTATTGCCAGGGGCAAACTGCCATCGCAAACTGACATTGGCACTGTCGCTGAATGAGTTCACAAAATATGCAAAGGCCGTGACATCTGCCTTGAGTTTGTCGCTGCCGCTGGACAAGCCTGCGTCCAACTCCAAACCCTTGCCCAGAATGAACCTTCCAGTGAGCGATGCGCTTTGAAGCGCAAAGCTCGACTCGTCGGCCTGGCTGGCTGGTCCGAACTCACTGTCATAGGCATTGACACCGGTGGACTCATTGGCCGTCAGGCTTATTTTTCCAATGCCGATATCCTGGGACACACTGACTGAAACGGTGCGGCGGCTGTAGCCATCAATATCAGGATTGGTGCCTGCACGTTTGCCCTGGTCAATCGCATTAAACCCCTTGTCGGTCAGATTTTCTGCGGAAATTGACAGTCGGGTACCCGAACCAAATTTAATCCCGGCGCCCGCCTGGACTTGAACCAACCCTCGTGATCCCGCTTGCAGCGTCAAATTCGCAAAGGAATCCTTGCCGGCTTCGCGCGTGAATATCCGGATCACACCCCCTAACGCTGCACTGCCATACAGGCTGGATACATTGCCCCGAACGATCTCGATCCGCTCAACGTTTGACAGTGGAATATGCTCCAGGGAGGCCAGGCTGAAATTGAGGTTGTTGATGGCAACGCCATCGACCAACACCAGCGTGTGACGGGATTCAGCGCCACGGATGAAAGCGCTGGCAAGCTTGCCGATACCGCCGTTTTGAGCAATTTCGAGCCCGGCAACTGTCCTCAACAGGCTTGCAAGGTCAAGCGCTTGAGAGCGCTCAATATCGGCACGGGTGATCAAGGTCGTGGCGGGCAATGCATCCAGCACCCGTTGCTCAACCAGGCTGGCTGAAACAACGACGTCTTTCAATTGCGCAACCGGAGCACTGGTTTGGGATAAAGCCGGAAAAGCCACCGAGAAGGCGGCAGCAAGCCCACACAGGCGGACGCGGGTAATACAAGTTTTCATGGGAAAAGCGTTCAAAAAAAACCCCCTTGCCGTCGTCCCCGACAGCGTTTGGGCGAGAAAGATCAGGTTTTACAATTTTTTGCACGCACCTGACCACTTTGTTGGCCGGTATCCGGGCTGACGGGAAACTCTCAAAACCTTCCCAGGCGCGTGTTCAAGACGCCCAGTGGCTGAAAATGAAAGCTGGGTGGTTGCCATGCGGCACTCACCCGTCCGTTTGACCGTTGCGGGGGCAGCGCAGGTTGGGCGAAAGTGTTGCCAAGAACACCCTCCTGCTTCCCGTTGAACTGCGGCATGTGAACCACACCGCGAGCACCAACCGCTTGATTTTAGACTCGATTTCTGTCGCTAACCCTACAATGCTGGGTCTATGGCGAACAAGGACCAAATCGATCAAATTGCGGAACGCATTGAGCGGCTGCTGGTTCGTCACGCGGAACTTCAGCGGACCAACGCACTGCTTACCGCGCAAGTTGAGGCGCTGATTCAAGAGCGCGATTCATTCAAGTCGCGATTGGGCGCTGCCCGCGCCCGGGTTGACGCATTGCTTGACCGGCTGCCGCAGCCTGACAGCGGCTTGGGCTCTGTCGCAAGCGCAGGTGGTCAAAATATGCATTCGGATTCACGGCGGAATTTAAGTACACATAAGGCAGCATGAAACAACTTGAAGTCCAGATCATGGGGCAAAGTTACCTGTTGAGTTGCCCTGACGGCGGTGAGGTCCCGCTGCTGGAATCCGTGGAGCGGGTCGATACCGCGATGTGCAAGATCCGGGATGCGGGCAAGGTACGTGCTCGCGAACGGATTGCCGTGCTCGCAGCACTTAACCTGGCGTTTGAGATGTCAGGCAGGTCTGTGGCGGTGCCCCTTGCGCCAGTTCAAACCGGGAAACCATCTGAACAAGTCCATCAAGCCGACGAAAATCAACTGCTCGTATCTTTGTTGGAGCGGCTTGATGTCGCACTCATTGAAGACGGCCAGTTGATTTGAAGGATTACAATCTCCAGTGTCTGCGGTGCTCGTCGGGCTTTATATTTCCTTGAACCAATGCTCTTAGAGCCCGGGCGAGAAATATTACTGTTCAAGCGTGATCATCTCGCGTTAGATGAACCCAACGTTCGGTTGATCTTGCCCACCTGAACCCCGGTTCAGGATGCCGGTCCGGTGGCACTTGCAGACACCAATTCCGCCTTTAAATGACCGCGCCTAAAACCCGCTCTCACGCACCACAACGGCAGCGATGCGGGTCAAAATGCTGGGCAACCAGGCGCGCTCTTGGCCTGCGATGACAACGCTGGCGAGCATCATCTGCTGGCCTTGCGGGATGCCCTGAACTTCAATACGAACCCGGTAAATGGCATCTTTGGGTGAGCGCTCCTGGCGCTGGCTGTCGCCAGGGGCAGCGACCGTCGCCAACGGGCCGCCCGCCCGCGCGTCCAGCATGCTGTGCGGCAACAGACTGGTGCGCGACGAGTCAACTTCTTTCACCTGACCTTGTAAAACCGCCAGCGAGCGCGCTCCCAGATGGATGCGGGCGGTGTCGCCCACGCGCACACGGGCGACATCCTCTTCGGCAACGAAGGCTTCCACCGTCCAGCTCGCAGGGTCGACCAACACCGCCAGCGGCTGACGCGGTGCCACCCAAACACCGCCCGCAAGTTGCGGGTCCAGATCGCTCAAGACACCCGCAAACGGCGCGGCCAGTTGCAGGCGCGATCGCTCGCCAGAGTACAAACTGGCCTCGGCCAAAAACTTGTCCTGCTGCGAGGTGAGTTGCGCGCGGCGCTCCTCGCCGTCCTGCAAGCCGGTCAACCCTAAAAGTTCTTTTGCCCTGGCATCGGCCTGGCCGCTGGCACGTTGCTGGGCCAGCTGCAAGTCGGGCGACTCCAGCGTGAACAGGATTTGTCCCTGTGTGACCGGACCTGCGGCGGCAAGACTGATCAACTTGCCGGCCAACGGTGAAAACACCACCTGCTGGCGCTCCGGATGCAACCAGCCCACGCCTTTCACGCTGGTTTGCCACGGCACGAGCGAGGCGGCCAGCAACACTGCGCCGAACAAAGCTGTTATGACAATGCGGTTCGTTTTGATCTCATTTCTCCTGCTCCACCAGATTTTGACTTCAGACCAGATCGGCTTGGCGATGAACCAAACCACCTCAACAATCATCAGAAATATTCCCAATATCTTGAAGAAAAAATAATAGACCACCAACGCGATACCGAGAAAAACCACCAGCCGGTAAATCCAGGTCGCCAATGCAAATGCAATCAGTGCGGCATTGCCGTGCCCGGCCAGTTGCTCGGGCCAGGCATCCTTCACACCCAAGCAAGTGCGGCGCAACCAGGTGCGAGCCAGGGCACCGCTTCGTTCGTGCAGATTGGGAAAATCAAAGACATCGCTGATGATGAAATAGCCATCAAAGCGCATGAACGGGCTGGCATTGACCAGCAGGGTCAGCACCCAACTGGTGGTCGCCAGAAAGAACAGCGCGTTCCTCACGCCACCATCAGGCGTGAGGCTCCAAGCCAGAGTGGCCAGGCCGGCAATCGCAAGCTCAGTCACGATCCCTGCGCTGGCGATGGCAAGGCGCTCGCGCGAACGTGTGAGCTTCCAACTTTCGCTGGTGTCGGTGTAAAGCATCGGGAACATCACCAGCAAGGCCACCCCCATGTGGGCCACACGCACGCCATAGCGCGTGGCCGTGAGCGCATGCCCAACTTCGTGCAGTGCTTTGGCAAACACCAGGGCCACGGCGTAGCCCAGCACGCCAGACCAGGTCATGTGATCGACCACCACGCTGACGAACACCTGCCATTGCCGCGCCGCCAGGAACAAGCCCAGCACGCTTGCCAGCACAACCACCATTGCCGTGGTTCGTGTGAACAGCCAGCTTACCCACGGCAGGATCAAAGCCAACCCAACCTGCGGGCGGATCAGCGGGATTCGAAAAAACAGGTAGTTGTGCAAAAGCCAGGTGTAGACGCTCTTTTGCTGCAATTTGGCGCGCTGACGCAGCCGGTCAACCGCCTGCGCGGAATCTGCCCGCAATAAGTTGTGCTGGTCAAGAAAAGTCACCAGCGCAAGCACATCTGACTCATCAATGCTCAAAGTGGTCTGTGCGGTGACGGATTCGACAATGGCACCAGGATTGCCTTCACTCCATCGCAGCAGCACTTCAAAATCAATCCAGCCGATGCGGAAAAAACGATTGTTGACGGGGTCTTGCACCATCCATGCGGGCGAGCCATCGTGGTTGGCGGCAGCGGGCAGCAGGCGCAATTCTTCACGCAAGGCAGGCAGGCGAGTCTCCTGCCTGGCTGCGGGCAGCGGCAATCGCGCTGCGGGGATTAGAGTCCCGTCCATTCACGCAAGGCGGAAAGCGGGCGACGGAACAGGTAATAGCCCAGTGTCGCCCATTCGCCTGAGACGCGGGCGGTACCGCGCAAGCCAATGCGGGCTTTGCCACTGTCTTCGTCAAACACACCCCGCAGGCGGTAGGCGGACACGCCGTCGGGGCTCATGCTGGCTTGGTAGCTGGTCTGCACTAATTTGGCGGCTAACGGCTCCAATGGAGTCGTGCTCAAAAACAGGCGAATGGGGGCACCCGGCTCAAGATTGAGTGCGTCATGCACAGGAAGCCAGATCAACACGCCCGCATCTTTGGGGTCGGCCAATTGCATCACCCGCTCACCAGTTTGCACGGGCCGCCCCAGCCAGTCGTTCGGGTCACTGTAGATGGCCAGGCCGTCGCGCTCGGCCTTCACCACCACGCGGTCTAGTGTGCCTTCAACCAGCGCGAGCTCTGATTCTTTTTCTCTGACGCGGCCTGCGGCGGCGGCCAGTTCACCCTTGCTTTTCACGTCGTCAAAGGCGCGCTGCTGGGCCACCAGAAGATCGGCTTTGGCAATTGCCACAGCCCGCAGCGCAACCTCGCGGCGGCTGGTCAAGGCGCTGTCATCGAGGGAGAAGAGTTTGTCACCGACGCGCACAGGTGAGTTGGCTGACACATGAAAAGCGCTGATCACACCATCTTGCGGTGCAGCGACAGCGATGGAATTCAAGGCGATGACTTCGGCCGGCGCCAGTGCCGACAGACGCACTGGAATGAACATGGCCAAGGCTGCCGCCAAAGCCATCCATTTCAACTTGCCGCGTCGCCAGAAGTTGCCTGCGGCACCGCGCAGACTCCCGCTGGACTTGCCCAGGGCATCAAGGCAATAGCCATAGGTCAGGTGAACCCGGTCAAGCAAGGCCAGCTCATCGTCGGCCCATGGTGTGTCCCGCGCGTAAAGCAACAGGCCGACTTGCTTGAGTGCGGGCGACACCAGTTGTGCCGTCACCAAGTACTCAGGCAGCCACTCTTGCCAACCATCAGCAAACGCTGGCTTGGCCTGCGAGATATCCAGCCGTTGGCAGGCTGCCACGGGTTCAGAAGCGGTGGCCAGCGAGGCTGCAAATCGCCCCAACCAAACCGCAAAAGGTGAATCCTCTGCAACACTAACCAGACCCGAAGCAGTAG
>JANOMD010000112.1:0-1585 GCA_031420135.1 Rhodoferax sp.
CCCTCAATTCTTGCAAGCGCTCTGGCTACGATCAGGCCACAGTCAATTCCCGCACGTGGCGCAGGCTGTCTTTGAACGTGGCTTTGGCCATTTTCAAGTCGTAGTCCGCTTGCAAATTCAGCCAATATTGCGGGCTTTGCCCAAAGGCTTGGCCCAAGCGCAGCGCAAGTTCGGCAGTCACGGGGCGTTCCTCTCGCACCAGATGCGAAATGCGCATCGCCGAAACGCCAAGGGCTTGCGCCAACGCCGCCTGCGTTATGCCCAAATCTTCCAGCGCTTCGCGAATGTATTCGCCGGGGTGAATAGCTGGCAGACCGTTGATTGTGCGTTTCATGGTGCGTACTCCTTAATGGTAGTCAGTGATTGCTACATCGAAGGCATCGCCGTCGATAAACCGAAAGCACACGCGCCACTGGTTGTTGATGCGAATGCTCCATTGCCCAGCTCTGTCTGCGTGCAGTGCCTCCAAACGGTTGGCGGGAGGAAATCGCAATTCATCCACGGCCATCGTGTGTTCGAGCTGATTCAAGCGCAGTATCGCGCGGCGCAGGATGTCAGGTGGCAGTCGGCGGGATTTTCCCGTGCGAAACAAGCCCTCGGTCTCTTTGTCGGCAAAGCTGCGAATCATGGCTTCGATTGTAAACAATTTGTTTACGGGATACCCGCAACGAATCACACACGATGACCGCACCAGACAAGCAACATTTGGAGAAAACCCCATGACCCTGAAACCCTGGCGTGAAATCGCCGTACCGCATGAAGATGTCCTGAAGGGCACTTTCCAGCAAGCCGAGTTCGCCGCAGATTTGTCCCGCGTCCACGATGGCACGGCGACGCCGGAGTACCAAAACCCGGCCCTGTTTTTCCAACGAACCTTCATCACCGAGGGCATGCGTTTATTGTTGGACTCGGTGGTCAAGCGTTTGTCGGGCAAAGGTGGCGACCCGGTCATTCAGTTGCAGACCGCTTTCGGCGGCGGCAAGACCCACACCATGCTGGCGGTCTACCACCTGGTAAATCGGGCAGGCGGCGAAGCCCTGGTCAATGACTTGGCCGGCGTGCCCGCCATTCTGGATGCTGCTGGCGTGACTGAGCTGCCGCGCGCACGGATTGCGGTGCTGGACGGCATCAAGCTGTCGCCCAATCAGCCGGTGCTGCGCGTGGAGGGTGATGTCAAGCAAGCCATTTGCACCCTGTGGGGCGATCTGGCGTGGCAACTGGGCAAGGCCGAGGGTTATGCGCTGGTGGCGGACGCGGATGCTTCCGGCACATCGCCCGGCAAGGCAGTGTTGGAGACGCTGCTGAGCCGTTATGCACCTTGCGTAATTTTGATCGACGAGCTGGTGGCCTACGTGCGCCAGTTTGAAGAGGGCAAGACGCTGACGGGTGGCAGCTTTGATTCCAACCTGAGCTTTGTGCAGGCGCTGACCGAAGCGCTGAAGGCCGTGCCAACGGCAGTGCTGTTGGCCTCGCTGCCAGAGTCGGACAAAGAGGCGGGTGGCCAGCGCGGCGTCAAAGCGCTGGCTTCGCTGTCGCACTACTTCGGGCGCATTCAGGCACTGTGGAAACCGGTGGGCACCGAGGA
>JANOMD010000113.1:0-5223 GCA_031420135.1 Rhodoferax sp.
CGGGGTTTGCGACCTGGTGCTCGAAGCGGCGCTGTCCACCATCATGGACCTGGAAGACTCGGTGGCGGTGGTGGATGCAGACGACAAGGTGTCGGCGTACAGCAACTGGCTGGGCATTTTGCAGGGCACTTTGACCGAGACCGTGAGCAAGGGTGGCACCAGCTTCACGCGCGGCCTTAATCCGGATCGCGTCTATACCTCTGCCAATGGCAACAAGGCTGTGACCCTGCATGGCCGCTCGCTCATGTTTGTGCGCAACGTCGGCCATTTGATGACCAACCCGGCCATCCTGTATACCGCCGCTGACGGCAGCACCAGGGAAATCCCGGAGGGCATCCTGGACGCAGTCGTCACCACCACGATTGCCATGCACGACCTGAAACGCAGCAAAAAAGACGCCATCCGCAATTCGCGCAAAGGCAGCGTCTACATCGTCAAACCCAAAATGCACGGCCCGGCCGAGGTGGCATTCGCGGCCGAGCTGTTTGGCCAGGTCGAGAAAATGCTCGGCCTCAAGGACAGCACGGTCAAGCTTGGCATCATGGACGAAGAGCGCCGCACCAGCGCCAACTTGAAGGCCTGCATTGCCGCCGCGAAGAGCCGTGTGGCTTTCATCAACACCGGTTTTCTGGACCGCACCGGCGATGAAATGCACACCGCCATGCAGGCCGGCCCGATGATCCGCAAGGGCGACATGAAATCAAGTGCCTGGATTGCCGCCTATGAAAAGAACAACGTGCTGGTCGGGCTGCAATGCGGCCTGCGCGGCAAGGCACAAATCGGCAAAGGCATGTGGGCCATGCCCGATTTGATGAAAGCCATGATGGAGCAAAAAATTGGCCACCCCAGGGCCGGCGCCAACACTGCCTGGGTGCCCAGCCCCACCGGCGCCACGTTGCACGCGCTGCATTACCACCAGGTCAACGTCGCCAAAGTACAAAAGAGCATGGAGAAGGCCGATGGCAAATCCAACGCCAAGAAGGACTACAACGCACTGTTGAACAACCTGCTGACCGTCCCGGTTGCCGCCGATACGAACTGGACGCCCGAGCAAAAACAGCAGGAGCTGGACAACAACGCCCAGGGCATCCTGGGCTACGTCGTGCGCTGGATCGACCAGGGCGTGGGCTGCAGCAAAGTGCCCGACATCCACAACATCGGCCTGATGGAGGACCGCGCCACGCTGCGCATTTCAAGCCAGCACATCGCGAACTGGCTGCTGCATGGCGTGGTCACCGAAGCACAAGTCAAGGAAACCTTCGAGCGCATGGCGGCTGTGGTGGACGGCCAGAACGCGGGCGACCCGCTGTACAAAAATATGGCGGGGAATTTTGAGACCTCGATGGCGTACAAGGCGGCGTGTGAACTGGTGTTCAAAGGGCTGGTGCAGCCTAGTGGGTATACCGAGCCGCTGTTGCATGGGTGGCGGTTGAGGGTGAAGATGGGGTGACTATGACGTAATAGCGATGGAGGCGGTGAAGGTCTGAGTCTGGATGACTCCCATAAAGGATGGCGATTCGTTTGTTGCGCTTATTGCGTTTATTTGTTATGCTTTTCCGAGTATCCCCAGTATGTCACCAGCTTATCCACATAGTTATTCACAATCGAGATATCCATGCACACCACACACAAGTCTGAATCTGGGAACGGCACCGTCTTAAGTGTCGAAGAAGCAGAACAGGCCAAGGTAGCGCAGCGCTGCATTATGGCTGCCCTGGATCACTCCCGCGCCCATCGCATTGCGGTTCTGGACGAGTCAGGTCAGCCTGCGGATGGAATGCCAGCGGTTGAAGTTCCTCCGAAGGTGCTGCGCATGTTCGCGGAAATGCTGGGGCGCATGAGCCAGCGCCAGCCCTTCGCCCTGGTTCCGCAAAAATACGAGCTCTCGACACAAGAGGCGGCAATGGTTTTGAACGTGTCACGCCCTTTTGTGGTCAAGGAGCTTGAGGCTGGCCGCGTTCCCTATCGCAAGGTAGGCACCCACCGGCGGATTCTGTTTGAAGACCTGATGGTCTACCGTGATCAATCTCGCCAGACCAGTGAGGCCGCGCTTGTGGAACTGGCGCGGGAAGCACAGGAACTGAATCTGGGCTATTGACCGAGATTGCATGTGGCTGGGACATCGCGGTACACGGTCGTTCTCGATGCCTGCGTGCTTTATCCTGCACCAGTTCGAGATATTTTGCTGAGCCTGGCCCACCAGGGTCTTTGCCATGCGCGGTGGACAGACAAAATCAATGAGGAGTGGATTGGTAATCTGCTCAGGAACCGTCCTGATCTCAATCCGGCGAAATTGCAACGGACGACTGACCGCGTCAGCCAAACTATCCTTGACTGGCGCGTCTCAGGGTACGAACCGTTCATTGAAACGATCAGGTTACCTGACCCGGACGACCGCCATGTGGTGGCTGCCGCCCTGATCGGTCATGCGGATGCGATCGTGACCTTCAACTTGCGCGATTTCCCCAAGGAAGCGCTGGAGCCGATCGGGCTGGAAGCGCAACACCCTGAGATTTTGTGGTCAACCAATTGCACTTGAGTTTGCCAGAAGCACTTAAGGCGATCAAAGCCATGCGCCTGCGCTTGGTCAACCCCCCGCAATCCGTAACACAACTGTTGGCAACGCTGGAGCGCTGCGGGTTGCCGCAAACTGCATCGGTGCTGGCTGAAAATGCTGAGCTGATTTAAGACGGCGGGATTTGCTCTTCACGAAAACCACAATTGGGCCTGCCAGCCACTGCCCTTACCATTCGGCATACCTGCGCAAACGATGCAGGCCTTTAGGGTAGACACAAAAATATGGCGAAGTCCCATCTCCTTGAGCGTTTCTTGTCAGCATCGAAGAGTGTGCACAACACTCGCGGCGGCATCAAAGAAACCTCTTACTACACCGCTATCAACAATTTGCTGGATGGCGTGGGCCACACACTCAAACCCAAAGTTCGCTGTGTCATGCAGCTCAAAAACCTCGGTGCAGGCAATCCAGATGGTGGCTTGTTCACCGCCGACCAATTTGACCGCCAAACTGGCGAAACCAAAGACTTGGGCAAGCCTTCAAGAGGCGTTATCGAAGTCAAATCGCCAGCCGAGCCGGTCGACGACACCGCGACGACGGGCCAAATCACCAAATACTGGGATCGCTACAAACTAGTGCTGGTCACCAATCTGCGAGACTGGTTGTTGCTGGGCGAACGCGAGGGTAACCTCATTGACGGGATGGAGAAAGTTACCCCGTCACGCCGCCTTCAACAAAAAATCCACATGCACCGCGTCATACGGAAACTCGATTTTCCCGTCCGCCGTCTTGTCCAGCACCCCGCAGGCCAGCAAGGTTTGCACATCACCATGCACGGCTTTCACATCGCGCCCAACCCGGCGGGCGGCTTCGCGGATGGTGACGGCACCGGCGCCTGCCAGGGCCTGAATCAGGTCGAAGCGTTTGCCGCCCAATGTGCGCATGAGTGATTGCGCCGAAGAAAAGCCGTACCTTGCGCCCTGAGCACGACCGGTTTCCATGGCTTTGACTGCATCAGCCATGCTGTCGGAGAGTGAACGCACGTCAATCGTCAGGGTGTTCATGGTTGTACCTTTCTATGTCTTCAAAAAAATCTGCCATCAGCCTGCGCGGGCTGCTGAATTTGTAGACGAAAGCTTTCATGGCGCTACTTCGTCATGGTACGAGGCTAGTAGCGGACTACCAGGACCAAACACGAAGCGGTGAAAAATGATCGTCCATCAAAAACAATAGCAAACAAATTATATAATTAGCGAGCTAGAACCATATGCCATCGATTTTTTGATGTTTCAGAGTGTTTTGCGCGACAAAAATTAACTCCCAGGTTAATTTTTTGAGAAATTTCGCTTTGACTTGATTGCGAGCCTGCTTGCAACACTGCACTAGACTCAAACGTTTCACCAACTCATTCATGGACGCCGCCCAAACTATTCGCGACGCGGTTGCACGTGTCGCTGCCTTGCGCGCTGCGGCGCAGGCTGACCCGGATTTGGCTGCCAGCGTTGCACAGGTCAAACGGATTCAGGCAGAGCGCTTTGAGCGTACTTATGCCGATATCCTGAGCGCCGGCCCCTACCAGGGTGCAGCGCGCTTTTTTGTGGATGAGCTGTACAGCGACAAGGACTTCACCCAGCGCGACGCGCAGTTTTCGCGCATTGCCGGTGCATTGCAGACTTTCTTCCCAAAACACGTGGTGGCCACGGCGGTGGCTCTGGCGCAGTTGCATGCGCTGATCGAGGAAATCGACCATGCAATGGGTCGCGCCTGGCTGGCTGACGGCACTGGCAATGGAGACGATGAACTGAGCCGGTATGTCAGCGCCTGGCGTGTGGTGGGCAGGCGCGAGGACCGGGCGCGTCAACTTGGCAGTGTGCTGGAGGTCGGGCGCGAGCTGGACCGGTTGACGCGCATGCCGGGGCTGCGCCTGACCCTGCACATGATGCGCCGCCCGGCCCGGGCAGCGGGCTTGAGTTCGCTGCAGGGCTTTCTGGAATCCGGCTTTGACACCTTCGCCCGGATGAGCGGCAAGGGTGAGGGTGCGCGCAGTTTTCTGGCGCTGATTCAAACCCGTGAAACGGCGTTGATGGATGCGCTTTTCTCGGGCGATCTGACGCTGGTACGCGCCTGCATCCGATGATGGGCATGGCACGGGCGCGCAGCGGCGCAGCCTGAAGAGCCAGTGCAACACTACATTAGCGGGTTCGAGCCCAGGCCACAATTTGCGCCACCGCAGTCACCACCACGCAGATCACAGCGAGCCGAACGACCATCGCGCCCAACGGGTATTCAACCGGGTGCCACAGCAACCAGGCTGCAACACCGAGCAATGCGCCGCACATCCAGTGTTGGCTGGCCGCACGGTTCCAAAGCGATGGGAATCGCCGCGCGACTGCAGCGCCGCTCAGGCCCGCGAGCCAGCCGCCACTGGCACCGGCCAGCACATCGACTGGCCAGTGCGCGCCGACCGCAACCCGCGAAAGGCCCACCAGCGCCGCGAGTCCAAGGATGATGACGGCCCAAACCGCTGAACTTGAGGTGCTTGAGCCTGCTGTCGATGAGGGTGAAGTCAGCTTGCCCGTTGGCACCACGGTTGCCAGAAGCGCCCCCGCCGCCGCAAAGGCGCTGATGGTGTGGCCAGATGGAAAGCTGTGGTTGCTGAGCAGCGGGCCAATCAGGTGAAACTGTGCCAGATCGAGCACGGCAGCGGG
>JANOMD010000114.1:0-6336 GCA_031420135.1 Rhodoferax sp.
CCTCTGACGTGGGCCAACACCAGATGTGGGCGGCGCAGTATTACAAGTTTGACGAGCCACGCCGCTGGATCAACTCCTGAATGCACATCTGCACCGAGCCTTCGCCCGTGATGCAAAACACCTCGGCCTCGGGCTTGGCCAGCTTGATGCCCATCGCGTAGGGAATGCCCACACCCATGGTGCCCAGACCGCCGGAGTTGATCCAGCGGCGTGGCTCGTCAAACTTGTAATACTGCGCCGCCCACATCTGGTGTTGGCCCACGTCAGAGGTGATGTAGGTATCAACATCTTTGGTCATGTTCCAGAGCGTTTCAACCACGTATTGCGGCTTGATCACGTCGCCC
The DNA here is from genome assembly GCA_031420135.1 of Rhodoferax sp. Lineage (GTDB taxonomy): Bacteria > Pseudomonadota > Gammaproteobacteria > Burkholderiales > Burkholderiaceae_C > JANYCG01. The sequence continues at coordinate 345 of JANOMD010000114.1, forward strand.
TTGCCCATGCTGTACTTGAGGCAATTGCCCTTGCGCCAGCCGTCGATGGTGTCCCACCAGGCGTCCAGCGCGTTGGCATCCGGCCTGACCGTGCTTTCCTTGATCATCGCGATCATTTCCAGCAACACGTCTTTGACGTCTCCGACGATGGGGATGTCCACCTTCACCCGCTTGGAAATGCTGCTGGGGTCAATGTCGATATGGATGATCTTGCGCTCGTTCTGCGCGAAGTGCTTCGGGTTGCCAATCACGCGGTCATCGAACCGGGCGCCAATGGCAAGCAAGACATCGCAGTTTTGCATGGTGTTGTTGGCTTCAACCGTGCCGTGCATGCCCAACATGCCCAAAAACTTGCGGTCGCTGGCCGGATAGGCACCCAGGCCCATCAGGGTGTTGGTGCACGGGTAGCCCAGCATGTCCACCAACGTACGCAGTTCTTTGCTGGCGTTGCTCAGCAGCACGCCGCCGCCCGTGTAAATGTAGGGCCGCTTGGCCGCCAACAGCAGTTGCAGCGCTTTGCGGATTTGCCCCCCATGGCCCTTTTTGACCGGGTTGTAGGACCGCATTTCTACCGACGTGGGATACCCGCTGTAAGGCGTCTTCTTGAACGAAACGTCTTTGGGGATATCAACCACCACGGGACCAGGCCGGCCACTTCGGGCGATGTGGAAGGCTTTCTTCATGACCTCAGCCATGTCCTTCGCATCCTTGACCAAAAAGTTGTGCTTCACGATGGGGCGCGTGATGCCAACGGTATCGCACTCCTGAAACGCGTCCTGCCCAATCGCGTGCGTGGGCACCTGGCCGGTGATGATCACCATCGGAATGCTGTCCATGTAGGCCGTGGCAATGCCGGTAACGGCATTGGTGACGCCTGGGCCGGAGGTCACCAGCGCCACGCCCACGTCGCCTGTGGCGCGCGCATAGCCGTCGGCCGCGTGCACGGCGGCCTGCTCATGGCGCACCAAAATGTGCTGGATGCTGTCTTGTTTGTAGAACGCGTCGTAAATGTGCAAAACCGCACCACCGGGGTAGCCCCAAACATACTTGACGTTTTCGGCCTGCAAGGCCTTGATGAGAATTTCAGCACCCCGAAGCTCGGGAGCACTGGTGGCCGGTTGTTTGGCTGCGACAGTGGCAGCGGCGGCTGAAGCGATTTCAGCTTTTGATATTTCCATGATGAACCTTTGTGAATTTCTCTGACGAAAAACCTTGGGTGCTTCTTCACGAACCCTTTTGGGGCAGTGTCGAAACTTAGGACCAGAGCCATGAGCGCACTAGTTTTGCGCCGGGCTTAGATCTGTTTGCCTTTAGATTTGCAACGTGCATTATCGCACTGACTTGCGACTAATTGACAAATCGGTAGCAGCTCTGGGGTTAGCCAGCCGCCCTGATGCCATAATTTGCCCAAATTTGGCGTCGCGGGTGCACCCGCTCATTGATAAGACGAGACACCTTCAACGCGCCCTACCGGCTCAGCACACTTGGCAACCGAACTAGAACTCACCGATTTTTTGAAAAGCGTTGAAAGGCGCGCCTTCAAACGCTCGGTCTACCACGTGCGCAATGAAGAGTCTGCTCTGGACATCGTGCAGGACAGCATGATGAAGCTGGCTGAGCACTATGGCGACAAACCACCGGGTGAGCTGCCGATGCTGTTTCAGCGCATCCTGTCGAACTGCACGCTGGACTGGTTTCGCCGGCAAAAAACGCGTGGCGCCCTTTTTTCCAACATGAGCGACTTTGAGTCCGCAGGCGAAGACGGGGATTTCGATTTGTTGGAAACTTTGAACCTGCAGGATAGCTCCGAGCAGACGGAAAGTGCCGAAAGCACGACTTCACGGGCTCAAGTGCTGCACCAGATTGAAATTGAGGTTCAAGAGTTGCCGACGCGTCAACGGGAAGCCTTTCTGATGCGTTATTGGGAGGAGTTGGACGTTGCCGAAACGGCAGCAGCCATGGGTTGCAGCGAAGGCAGTGTGAAAACACATTGCTCCAGAGCAGTTCAGGCCCTCAGCAAAGCATTGAGAGCAAAGGGAATAAGACCATGAATACCAAAGTACTACGCGCCGATTACCAGCAGGCCCTGGCAGAGGACCGCTTCGGCCACGGCATCGCGGCTTACCTGTCTGACGCGTCGGATGTGCTTCCCCACGACATTTCACAGCGACTGCGTGTGGCACGGTCGCAGGCCGTGTCGAAGCGCAAGCTTGTCCCCGCGCTGCGCATCGCTTCTGCTGTTGTCGCGAATGGATCTTCAGCCGCCATGGGCTGGGGCGATGAAAATTTCAGTTGGTGGGAGCGAATTGCGTCTGCTTTGCCCTTGATCGCGCTGCTCATCGGCTTGGCTGGCATCAATATGGTCCAGAATGATCGCCGGGCCAGTGAAGTTGCAGAGGTTGATTCGGCGCTTTTGCTGGATGACTTGCCACCATCTGCCTACACCGACCCTGGCTTTGCGCAGTTTCTCAAAGCCAATCGGGAATTTTCTCAATAGTCCGGTTGCACCGCCAAACCGTCGCATGCTGGGCTCAAGTATTCGGGGATTGACAAACGGTGCCATGGCTGCCGTGATCGCCTCTCCAGGTGTTTTGACGATTGTGGTTCTGGCATCATTGTCAGCGTCACTGGCGCAAGCACAAGTGCAGGCAACACCGGCAAATCCGGCAAAGCAGTCTTCATCTGCCGCCAAGCCAGACCCCAAAGCTCAAACTGCCATGAAACCTGCGGCAGCGTCGGCTATGGCTGCAACCGCAAATCCGACGATCCAACCACCAGAGTCCAAACCGCTTTGGAAGGACTTGACACCCGCCCAGCAACAGTCACTCAAGCCGTTGGCAGCCAATTGGCCCAGCCTTGGCGAAGCGCACAAGCGCAAATGGCTTGCCATGTCCCAAAATTACACGGCTCTGCCCGTGGCCGAACAGCAAAAGTTGCACAGTCGAATGGTGCAGTGGGGCTCTTTGAGTCCGCAGCAGCGAACCACAGCCCGCCTGAATTTTGCGGAATCCAACAAGTTGACACCGCAGGACAAAGCAGAAAATTGGCGCGCCTATCAGGCACTTAGCCCGGACGACCGCCAAAAACTGGCTGCCAAGGCCCAAATTGCGACACCCGGTGCGGCTGCCGCTGTCAAACCGGTGCCTCTGCAAAAGCTTGCGAATGTTCCGTCGACGCGGCGCGACGTCAAATCTGGCGACCTGGCGGTCAACAACCCGTCGGTTGACACCAATACTTTGCTTCCTCGCTCCAGTGTCCCAGCCGCTGAACCGGCAGGTCAGAAGAATTGACGCAGGGCAACCCGTCACCGGACACTACACCGGGCTCCACACCGGGTATCTGGCGCCGCATGGCCTGCTGGACTTACGAAGGCATGCTGATGTTTGGCGTTGTCTTCTTGGCGGGCTACCTATTCGGCGCATTGAGCCAGACCCGCCATGCCTTGGACAACCGAAACTTCCTTCAAGCTTTCCTGTTTCTGATTTTCGGCATTTACTTCGTCTGGTTTTGGGCCAAAGGGCAGACGCTGGCCATGAAAACCTGGAATATCCGCGTCGTTGACACCCAAGGGCGCGCTATTTCCCAAACCAGGGCCCTGGGCCGCTACGCGTTAAGTTGGCTATGGTTTCTACCGCCACTCGGTGCCGCAGCCTTGTTCAGGCTCCCAGGCGCGCAAGTCGCCGCCATCGGCGTCGGATGGATTGCTATTTGGGCAATTTTGAGCCGTTTTCACCCAGAAAAGCAGTTTTGGCACGATGCCCTGGCGGGTACGCGGCTGGTATCCTCGGTGCCACTGAGTCGCTGATTTGCCAAGCCGCAGGTTCACCCGGCGTTGCCTGGAGCCTCAAACCGCAGCCTCATCCTGCTCGCCCGTGCGAATGCGCACAACCCGCTCCACGCTGGTCACAAATATTTTGCCGTCGCCAATCTTGCCGGTGTGGGCGGCCTTGACGATGGCGTCCACACAGCGGTCTACTTCGTCTGACTTCACCACAACCTCGACCTTGACTTTAGGCAAAAAGTCCACGACGTACTCGGCGCCACGGTACAGTTCCGTATGGCCTTTCTGACGGCCAAACCCTTTGACTTCCGTGACGGTCAGGCCGGTCACCCCGCAGTCTGCGAGCGCTTCGCGCACTTCCTCCAGCTTGAAGGGTTTGACGATGGCGGTGATTTGTTTCATGGCGTTTCCTGAGAAATTACGGGCAAAGGTTACTGGCTGAATTTACTCGTTATAGGATAACGCCAATCCTTGCCAAAACTTCGGTGCGTGACACGAATTCCCACCGGGGCCTGGCGACGCTTGTATTCATTGATTTTGATCAGCCGGGTGACCTTTTCGACATCCGCGCGTGCGAACCCAGCGGCAATGATGTCCTCAATGCTCTGGTCGTTCTCCATATAGCGCTCCAGAATTGCATCCAGAACTTCGTACGGCGGCAGGCTGTCCTGGTCCCGCTGATCGGGTCGGAGTTCTGCGCTGGGTGGGCGGGTAATGATGCGCTCGGGAATCGGTGCCTCGCAAGTTGCGTAGGGATCATTCAGATTGCGCCAGCGCGCCAGCCCGAACACCACGGTTTTGACCAAGTCCTTGATCACGGCAAAGCCGCCCGCCATGTCACCATAGAGCGTGCAGTATCCCGTGGCCATTTCTGATTTATTGCCGGTAGTCAGCACGATTGAGCCAAATTTGTTTGAAAGTGCCATCAGCAGTGTTCCGCGAATCCGTGCCTGGATGTTCTCTTCGGTCGTGTCTTCTGCCAAACCCTTGAACTCACCCGCCAGGGACGCCTTGAACGCCTCAAACTCCGGGACGATGGATATTTCGTCGTACCGCACTCCCATTCGCGCCGCCATTTCACGGGCATCAATCCAGCTGATATCTGCGGTATAGGGCGAAGGCATCATCACCGTGCGTACTTTGTCTTTGCCCAAAGCATCCACCGCGACTGCAAGCACCAAAGCGGAATCGATGCCCCCCGAGAGCCCCAGCAGGACGCCCGGAAAACCGTTTTTGCCGACGTAGTCCCGCACGCCCAGAACCAGCGCGTCCCACAGGTCCGACTCGGGCGTGCGCTCAGGCGCGATGGTCCCAGTCAATTTGACGGGTGCCAATTCACGGCTGACGGCCACTTCAAATGCATCTTCGACAAAACTCGGCGCGCGCGCGGCCACCGAACCGTCAACGTTCAGGCCGAAAGAATGCCCCTCGAAAACCACCTCATCCTGACCGCCGACAAGGTGCGCGTAAACCAGCGGCAGCCCGCAGGCCAGCACGCGCTTGCGCATCATCTGCTCCCGCTCATCACCTTTGCCGACGTGAAACGGTGAGGCGTTGATGACCGCCAGCAACTCAGCCCCAGCCGCTTTGGCCAACAGCGCCGGCGCATCAAACCAGGCGTCTTCGCAAATCAGCAATCCAACTTTGACCTTGCCAGCACCGGTGTCGTCAGACCCGCCCGCTTCAAAAACGCAGACCCCTTGCCCCGGCTGAAAATACCGCCTTTCATCAAACACCTGGTAGTTGGGCAGTTCACGCTTGGCATAGGTAGCCAGTACCTTGCCTTCGCGGATCACACTGGCGGCGTTGAATCGGCCCGACACTGCCACTGATCGGGTCTTGCGGGCGTCTGCCTCATAGCCGCCACTCGGATGCCCCACCACCACCACCATGTTTTTTAACCCAGCCAACTCGCGGGTTACGAAATTCACGGCATCATCGCAGGCATCAATGAAAGCCGGGCGCAGGAACAGGTCCTCGGCCGCGTAGCCGCAAATTGAAAGCTCCGGAGTTAACAGCAGTCGCGCGCCATCCGCATGGGCGATGCGGGCGAGGTTGATGATTTTTTGTGCGTTTCCCGTCAAGTCGCCAACCACAAAGTTAAGCTGGGCAACACAAATTTTGAGAGTCATGAGTACACAAAAAGCAGTTCAGCCAGATTATGTCATTCGGGTATTGCCCTCACCAATGGCGGTAGACGCGGTGCAATGG
>JANOMD010000115.1:0-8716 GCA_031420135.1 Rhodoferax sp.
GACGGTGCCAATAATCGAGCTCTTGGGGGCTCTGACGTCCTGGTAATGCACGTCATAGGAATGCAGGAAGCGTGAGCCGAGTTTGTCGATCTTCCGAAAGGTCAATCCGGGGGTATTGGTCGGAATCAGAAAAACCGTCAAACCGAAGGACGGTTTGTCGGCATTCTTGCCGGTTCGGGCCACCACAAACACATGCGATGCGATATTCAGGCCGGTGGTGTAGACCTTGGCGCCGTTGATGACATAGTCATCGCCGTCGTCGCGGGCCACGGTCTTCATGGCACCCAGAATATCGGTGCCGCCATCGGGCTCGGTCAGGGACAGGGCAAAGTGGCACTCACCCTTGACCAGCTTGTTCAAGAACTCGGTGCGCTGCTCAGGGGTGCCGTGACGTTCGATGGTAACCGCCCCAAAGCAGACGTCCAAGCCGTAAGCCAGTCCAATGGACGAACTGTGGCGTGACAGCTCCTCCAGCACGATTACCTCCTCCATCACGCCGCCTCCTGAGCCCCCGTACTCTTCGGAGATCGAGGCACCCATCAAGCCGAGCGCAGCCATCTTGTCGAGCAACTGGACTGGGAACTCCCCTTTTTCGTCCCAGGATGCAACGCTGGACTTTGGCATTTCCTTCTCGACGAAACGCCGGACGGCATCTTGCAGCGCACGTTGATCTTCTGTAAATTCGAAATTCATAGGGGTTCCTGTTGTTGATGCTTGGGTTGACGGCGCGGCCAAGCTCAAAATACTTAACGGTAATAAATTCTTTCTTGTGGGTAATTATGGGGAAAAAAACGCAGAAGTCAATCGGGGCAGGCCCTTGATTTAGCGGTTAATCATTTTTTTTTGGCGGGACTGGAACACTGACGAGCTTGAGTGTCATCTTGACGATGCTGTCAGTTATTTTTTGCTGGTCAAGGCGACCGGTTTCCCGGTACCAGGCAAACGCATAGCTCGACATGCCCTCAATGATGAGCCCGCTGATTTGCGGGTCTTCCAGCTCAAAGTCGCCCGACTCTACTCCTTCACTCAGCAGCGAGCGCAGCGCGTGGTCGATAGATTTGCGCATGGCATTGATGCGGTCTCGGGCTTCCTTGGGCAGGTTGATCTCTTCACGGAAGTAAATGGCGGTAAGGCGGTGGTGCTTGAGCACCGAACTGGTGAAGCCGCGAACGAATTCTTCAAAACGCTGCTTCGGCCCCCCATCTGCAGACACCGCCTTGACTGTGGCGGCCAAGGCTTCGGATGTTCCCATTTCGCAAATTGCGACCAGCAGCTCTACCTTGGACTTGAAGTAGCTGTAGATAAAAGGTTTGCTCGCCCCCAGCCGTTCGGCGATGGCCTCCATGGAAGTCTGCAGATAGCCCCGCTCAAAGAAAAGAAGAGCCGCCTCCTGCAGGATCCTGTCCCGCTTGAAGGTCGTCAGATCACCCCACAAGCCATCTCCTGCCTCGCCTCTGGGCTGAGCCTTGACGGGGGCGGGATCACTCAAACGGCGGGTACCAGTGTTGATGGTCATGAAATTTACGTGGAAGGATTAAGGGGGCGGTTGCTGCGAAGCTGAAGAGCCCGGGAGTCTCAACACCCAGTTTCACAAGACCCTTGAAGATGTCCCAGGAGTAAAGCGCGCAGCCAAACTGCTCAGGCGCGTCGAGTTTCACTACACGCCAAAACATGCCAACTGGCGCAACATGGCAGAAATTGAATCGCGGCGCTTAGCCGCCAGTGCCGGGACACGCGACTGCCCAATGGTGCCGCCTGGGTACCACCCGATCTGGCCGCAGTCGAGTGCTCGCCACTTCACTGAGGCTTGAGTCCCAGGTTGCGGACGAGTTCGGCCGTGGTGGCGCTCTGGGCCTGGATGACTTTGAGGGATTCGGAGCCTTCGAGCCAACTGGATTGGAACCCGATGCCGAGCAGCTTTTCGCGCACTGCCGCAGACGCGACCGAAGCCTGCAGGTCGCCCTGGATCCTGGTCAGCACCGCGGGCGGCAGCCCACGCGGGGCCAAGATGACGTGCTGCAGGGTCACGAGCGGGGCCTTGATGCCGAGTTCCTGGAATGTCGGAACGTCCGGCAGCGTGCTCGTGCGGGTGCGGGTGTTCACGGCCAGCGCTTTCATCGTGCCGCCCTGGATGTGCGGAAGGTTCTGGGCAATGCTATCCGAGCCGTACTGAACTTCCTGGCTCAGCAACGCCCGAGTGACCTCGGCGCCACTCTTGTACATCACCCACGTCATCTTGATGCCTGCCTCCTGAGACAGCTGCTCGGTGAGAAACTGCGTCACTGTCGCCGCGCCGCCGGCGTTGAGCTGCCCAGGGCGGGCGCGCGCATACTGGACGAACTCGCCCCAGGTCTTGACCGGAAGCGATTGGTGGACCGTCACGATCAGCGGCACTTCGGTGATCTGCCCGATATACGTGAAGTCGTTGGTCGAATCAAAGGGCACCTTGGCCATCATGTGCGGCGTCAAGGTGAGGGTGGTGTTGATCGTCATCAGCAGGGTGTGGCCGTCGGGAGCCGCACGCTGCACCTCAGCCGCGGCGATGACCGTGTCCCCACCCGGTTTGTTGTCGACGATCACCGGTTGGCCCCAGCGCGTCGACAGGTCCTGCGCGAGCATGCGCGCCGCCACGTCCGTGCCGCCCCCGGCACCGAACGGGATAACCAGCCTGACCGGCTTCGTTGGCCAAGCTGTCTGGGCGGTCGCCACCAGCGGTGCGGCAGCGACCAGCGCGGCGCAGGCATTTGCCCGCGTGAAACTTCTCTTCATCGTATTCATATGCTCTCCTTGGTGCTAACCCCATCGCAGGGACGGGGATTCGCATGGTCTTCATTCGTTCACGGTTGAAGGGCCATCCACGCGGCTGTCGGCGCCTGCGACGAAACTTTTCGCCGCGGTGGGTGATCCGTGTGCGTCAGCGCGGTCGTTGTCCGAGCGGTACTTCTCCTCGAATTTCAGGGGTGACAGACAGCCACTCGGCCGCGTGCGTCCCCAGCGGCGGCATCTTCCTCCACCGGCAGCCGGCATCCGGCGGGGCCGCCGTCGTTCTTGATGTCGATGCAGGGCGCGGCATCCGTCAGCCCATGCAGTTCCAGCAGTCCACGCAGCCGCGCGCTCGCACCAAGACTCATTGCCCGTCGCCCTGGTGCAGCACTACGCACTTGCCCACCGCCTGGCGTACCATGATGGCCTCAAGCACGGCGGGGACTTGGTCCAAGGCAAAACGGCGCGACACCTCGCGACAGTATCCTCGTAGCCGTCAGGTCGATGCAAATCAAGCATTGCGTGGCGATGTGCCCAGCGCTGCCGCCGACGTGCCCGAGTGCCCGCTCGTGTCGTCAAGCCAGTCCTTTGTTCCCGTCATGCCCGGCATGTCGATGTCCGGGTAGAAGGTGTTTTTGCCTAGGTCATCCATCGCCTTCCAGTAGCCTGGAGAGACGTTCAGCGCGCCCACAACGTCTGGGTCGAGGACCATCGCCTGGCGGCGAAAGTTCCACTTTTCCGGGCACAGTTCCGATGCGCTTTGAACGTGCTCCTTGGCGCCTGCGATGTCGCCTGACTCAAAGAGGTAGTGGCCGATGCGTACGTGCAGCGCGGCCTTCAGTTCCTCCGGACGGCGCGGTTGCAGGCGGCGGACCACCTCCTCCGGCGACAAAGCGTAGCTGCTCTCGTCCCCTTTGGCGACCCAGTCCTTAAGGGCGCCCACGTAGCGCTCGCGGTTTTCAACCAGAGAGTTCGCGTGTGTGTCGGGGATTTTGAAAGAGTCGGGGTCCATCGACCTGAAGTGGTCGCTGACGCCAGCCGGCTCGGGCGGACGCACCATGCGACCCTGCTCGTCGATCCATACCGCCATCGGCACGTTGCTCATGCCGTAGGTTGTCGAGAGTTCGTGCTCCTCGTCAATAAGGCACGGGTGCGAAGGCGCCTGCTTGGCGCTCCAACGGTCGTCGCTCCAGCCACGCAGACGTTGAATTTCCTGGGGCAGCTGATCCAGCGCCTGCGGGCGGATACGACTCTGTACGGCTGCGGCGCCGGCGGTATCCAGTGCGATGGAGATCATCTCGAAGTTCATGTCCTTGAGTTCGCCGTAGACCGTCTCCCACACCGGTGGGTCGAATGAGCACCCGCAGTAAGAGCCCCAGGTGTACAGGAATACCTTGCGCCCCCGGTAGTCGGAAAGCGAGTGTGGCTTGCCATCAATGTCCGGGAAGGTGAAATTCGGCGCCTGGACACTTGGAAGACTCGCCTGCGCGGCGGGCCCGAATGCCCATATCCCGCGCGCCGCGTCGCGGACCATCGGGCGTCCCTCATGCTGGGCAAATGCCGCGAGATCGATACGGCCCTGATCGTCTGTCCAGTTCCCACCCGATGGGAGCGGCACGCAGGCATCTCCGCGGCACAGGCCCTGGGGCTTCAGCTCCCAGCCGGTAGCCGCCCGCAGGTCGGGCGGCGTGACCCAGAGGTGTTCATGATCCTCCCGCGTGCTGGTGCCGAGCTCGTAGGCAGCGCCCCGTTCGTAGATAAGCTTTGTCATATGTGTTCCTTTTTAGGTGGTTGAATCCAAGGCCCCGGCATGTCTAAACCGGTTGAAGTCGTTGTTGTTCTGCAGGAGATGCTGCAAATACGATGAACAGTGATGCACTCAGGCAAATCGACTTTAAAAGCGGCTTCGTCTTCATAAAAATCAGCTTTAGGTTAGGACGAACATTCGACCGGCTTGGCATTCACTGCGGGGGGACGGTCAACAGGCAAATAAAGCACCCCAGCAAAGGCAAAATAATTTTTTTGGATGCTAGCATACCCATCAGTAAAATTAAATAACTGATTGGTAAGTGTTTTCCCTATTGAAGCGGAATTCGAAAAAATTTGAAGTTGAAGACTTATTCAAGAAAATTAGATTTCGCTTCCGCCCTATCAGTCATAGCTTTCATTCTTTGTTTGTCAATTTTGAGCGGTATGGACACAACCCCCGCCCAGGCACCCATTGCGCCTCACCGCTCCCTGCCCGCCTCGGCCCGTACTTTCATGACAGGCGAGAGCAAATACTCCATCACGGTGCGCTTGCCTTGGTGAATTTCCACCACAGCGGCCATGCCTGTGTTCAGCGCCAACGCGGCTTTGCCGTTGAAACCTGCCAGGCTTTGACGGTCAAGCTTGACCAGTGCCCGATACGTCAGTGCAGCGGCTTGAGGCGAGTTGCTTTGCTTCGGGTCAGAGGCATCAGCACCGACGTGAATCACGCTGCCTTCAAGCAAGCCATATCTGGTAAAAGGGTACGCGGCAATTTTGATCTGCGCGTTTTGCCCAACTGCCACGAAACCCACATCCTCATTGGCCAGCAGCACTTCCGCCTGCAGCGATTCAGCCTGCGGCACGATGTTCATCAGCAAAGCGCCGGCCTGCACCACCGCGTTTTTTGACGTGATGGCCAGGTCTTTCACCACGCCGTCGGTGGGCGAGCGCACTTCGAGCAGGCCCGAGCGGATGGTGCTTTTGTCCAGCTCCTGCGCGCTTTTGGCCAACTGAGTCTGCGTCTCGATGCGCTCGTTTTCAAGCTGGCTTTGGTAGCTCGAGCGCAGGCTCACCAGCTTCTTTTCAGATTGCGCAATGGCGGCTTGCAAACCGGCCACGCTTGATTCCTGCGTTTTAAGATCCTGCGATTTCTCCAGCCAATCGCGGCGCTTTTCGTTGGCGGCCACCTCGCCGACGAAGCCTTCCTTCTGCAACTTCTCATACGCTTGCGCCGACTGGGCATAAATCGGCAGCGTCTGTTTGAGCTTGCTCAAAACCTGCTCACCGGCCTGCCTCTCGGCACGGGCCTTCTCCAGGCTTTGAAGTTCTTGAGCGCGCGCATCCTGGTAGGCCTGGCGACGCGCAAGGTACTGTGATTGCATTTGAGCTGCAACAGCAGGCATTGCCGTGGCTTGCCCAGCCGCAAAAACGGGTGCTGCCGAGCTGCCAGCATCCACCGCTGCAAGCTCGGCAGCGATGCGCGCCAACGTCATCCGCTTGATGGCCACATCTTGCCCCTGTGCCTGCAAGTCGGTCTGGCTCAAGCGCGCATCCAGGCGCAGCAGCACCTGGCCGGCTTTCACCGCATCGCCATCTTTCACCAGAATGTCGCTCACCACGCCGCCTTCCGCCGGTTGCACCACCTTGGTGTAGCTGATCGGCACCAAGCGGCCCTGGGCGGTGGCCACAATGTCCAGCTCGGCCCAGAAGCTCCAGGCCAGCATACCCGCCACCAGGGCCGTCAACCCCAGCACCGCCGTGCGTGGCAAGCGCGAGGGTGGGCTGAGCTGCACCGTCAGCAAATCCGGTGCAAAGTCATGGGCCTGGGCCGCCAACGACGGTCCGGATGGGTTTCGCGGTTTCACAACGTTCTGCATAAGGTGTGTTCTTTATTATTCTTGGATAGGCCTGAGGTCGCGCCTCCCAATAACTTGCTCAATACGAGGTCAACTGTCCGTTGCGGCAAAAAGTCCGCGTAGCGTGTCGATAGCCGCTTGGCACTGTCTTTCAATGCCGTGTCTTCCAATAGTTGCGCCACTCGAGATTGAATTTGTAACTTGTCGAAGCGGCTCATGGTGCTCACTGCAAACCCCTTTTTCACCAAACGGTAAGCCAATAGCCCTTGTTCAAGCTGCGTCGGCAGCACCATCAGCGGCTTCCCCGCGTGCAACGCCATGCTGGTCAACCCCATACCGCCGTGCCCTATCACGGCATCGCATTGCGGCAGCAGGTTTTCCAGTATCACGGGCTGTTGACATACTGTGATACCCCAACCACGCGCAGCCTGACAGGCGCGGTTGTTTCCAGACGGAGATAGCACCAACACGTTTGCCGAGTGCCGTACCAAAGCTTGCCACAAAAGATCGTAGCGTTTGTCGGTCACCTCGATGTAGCACAGCACTTTAGCCCCTGGCTTGTCTGGCCACGCCAAGGACTGCGCACCTGGCAAACGGTGCCATATCGGACCGAGGAAATTTGCCACTTCCAAATCACGCTCAAAATGATCCAACTCCGGCCAGGTGCACAACGCCTGTGAAGTTAAACGCAAGAGCGCTCCGACCGAAGTCGCTTGGCGCAAAGCTGAATCAGGCGTCGAACTCGCTTCCAAGGCATGCAATGCCGATTTCAGCACCTGTTCGCTGTGCGTGACAGCGCCCGCCAAATCACTTTGCCAGGGTGCAAAACTTAAGCCTGGCTGGGGCGGCGGTAGTTCAAACCCATGCCCTATCGCAAGAACGCGAATGCCTGCCACCTGCGCCGCGTAAAGTGCCATGGGCGAGGCATCCACCAGTACGGCTGCAGGGTTCAATCTTTTGAACAAGGCCAGCCAATCGGTCACACAAATTTTTGCATGCATCGGGTTGGCAAACCCACATCGTAGCCAGATGTCAGCGGGGCACACGGCTGAAACGCCAGATGCCACCTGTATGGCAGCCTGCGGTGCCTGCACTACCTTGATGCCCGTATTCGCAACAAGCACCTCAACCGCCTGTGGGCACGCCACAGCAAACACCACTGAATGCCCACGCGCTTGCAGTGCATGGAGTATTGGAAGCAATCGAGCCAGATGGCCCAGGTTACCTCCGTGCTCCCATACGACTAATACAGGTTCGGATGTCACGCTTGCATCCACCCGGCTGCACGGTTGCTGTTGCCTGTCGCATTCAGCGCTGCAAACAGCAACTGGTCCACACTTTGCGCGGCGCTGGTGCTGATGGGGTTGATGGCGGCGGTTGGCGCTTTTTCCAGCAGCGCTGTGCCCGCCTGCAGCGCGGCCCACGGGTTGACATAGCCCGTCACAATCGGCGCGGTAGCATGCAGTTGGGCTGCGCTCAAGCTGGCGGACACCTCCCAGCGTGACGCCGCGCCGGGTGTCACCAGGCGTGCTGCGTCAAATGCATTGACCAGCTTGTCAAAGTCAAACACCGTCACGGCTTTGTTGACCAGCGTGCTGGACGAGCTGGCATCAAAGTCACCCCCTGCCGTCAATACTTGCAACCTACCAATGCCGTGGTTTTGATTGGCCTTGTACCAGTCTTTGAGTGTGATTTTGTCAACGCCAGCGCCTTGCAGCACCAGGTCATCTCCCGCTTTGGCCAGCTTTAAGTCAGCGTACCGGATGCCACCGCCCAGGCTGATCGTGTCCGCACCCCAAAAGCTGTTCACCACGGTGTCTGCGCCATCGCCTTTGTTGAAGGCGAACAGGTTGGCACCACCGCCCGCGTCAACCACGTCGTTGCCCTTGCCGGCCTGGATCCAGTCATTGCCCCAACCGAGCGTAATCTTGTCATTGCCTGAGCCAGACAAAACGACGTTGACCCCTAGCGCGCCAATCGTGTCGCTGCCCTCACCGCTCACGATCAGGTTACGCCCCTCTCCCGCGCCGATGGTGTTATTGCCATCGCCAGCGTTGATGATGTCATTGCCCGCCTCGGCGGTGATCTTGTCGTTGCCTGCACCCGCCAACAGGTTGTTGTTGCCGCCACCGGCTTTGATGTCGTTGTTACCACCACCCGCATCAACCTTATCGTCGCCCCAGCTTGCGGTGATGATGTCATTGCCCGATCCAGCCGTAACGACGGCCGAGCCGCCTGTAACTTTGAGAGTGTTGTTGCCTCCACCGCCGAGCAGCGTGTCGTTGCCCCAAGCTCCCGTCAAGATATCGTTGCCATCGCCCCCATCCAGCACATTGGCCGCGCCGCCT
>JANOMD010000116.1:0-2740 GCA_031420135.1 Rhodoferax sp.
GTGGGGGATGACATCGATCAGCTCATCGCCGCACAGGCCCAGCTTCTGCCACGAATCAGTGCCTTTGAATTGCAGCGGCAGCACGCCCATGCCGACTAAATTGCTGCGGTGGATGCGCTCGAAACTTTTGGCGACCACCGCCTTGATGCCCAGCAGCGCGGTGCCCTTAGCGGCCCAGTCGCGGCTGGACCCGGTGCCGTATTCTTCGCCCGCAAACACCACCGTGGGTACGCCATCGGCGATGTATTGCATGGCGGCATCGTAGATTGGCATTTTGCTGTTGAGGTCTGGGCCATCGTGCTGATAAATCGTCACGCCGCCTTCTTCGCGCGAGCCCGCTTCGTCAGCCGGAATCATCAGGTTCTTGATGCGCACGTTGGCGAAGGTGCCGCGCATCATCACATCGTGGTTGCCACGCCGCGCGCCGTAGGAGTTGAAGTCGGCCTTGTGTACACCGTGGGCCAGCAGCCATTGGCCCGCCGGTGAACTCTCTTTAATGGAACCTGCGGGCGAAATGTGATCCGTGGTGATCGAGTCGCCAAACAGCGCCATCACGCGTGCGCCCAGCACCTGTACAGCGTCCGCAGGCGCGGCATCACTCATCGCAAAGTCCCCAAAGAAAGGCGGCTCGGCAATGTAGGTGCTGGTGGGCCAGTTGTAGGCTTGCCCACTCATGCCCTTGATGTTGTCCCACAGCTTGCCGGGCTCGGTTTTGATCTTGGCATAGTTGGCTTGAAAGGCTTTGCCGTTCATCGCAAACTTCAGCAGTTTGGCGATCTCATCGCTGGTGGGCCAGATGTCGCCCAAGTAGACATCACGGCCACCCTTGCCCTTGCCCACGGGCTGGGTCATCAGGTCGCAATTCACCGTGCCCGCAATCGCATACGCCACCACCAGGGGCGGGCTGGCCAGAAAGTTGGCCTTCAAATTGGGGTGAATGCGGGCCTCGAAATTGCGGTTGCCCGACAGCACAGCGGCACAGATCAAATCATTTTTGGTGATGACTGCGTTCAGCTCAGGCGTGAGATCGCCCGCGTTGCCAATGCAGGTGGTGCAGCCGTAGCCTGCGAGTGCGAAGCCGAGTTTTTCGAGGTAGGGCAACAGTCCCGTTTCGGTTAAATACTCGGTGACGATGCGTGAACCCGGTGCCAGTGATGTCTTGATGTGCGGCTTGACTTTGAGGCCCGCCTCCACCGCCTTCTTCGCCAACAAGCCCGCCGCCAGCAGCACGCTGGGGTTGGAGGTGTTGGTGCAACTGGTGATGGCGGCGATCAGCACATCACCATTGCCCACGGTGATGTCTGCGCCGGCGAGCGGCAGCACCTGGGTTTCGGGGTGCGCGGAGGCGAGTGTGGGCTTGTTGCCTTCCATTTCCAGCACCTGGCGCGGCGCACCCAAGGGCGTGGGGATCGGCCTGGGAAGTTTGTCAGGCAACGGCTCGCCCGAGGTTCGCGCCAGATGCCGTGTGTGAAATACCGCTGCGCTTTGGTTGAAGCCATTCTCCGCGTTCGGTTTGGAAAACAGCGATTCAAACTGCGCTGCCACCCGGCCCAGCTCAATCCGGTCTTGCGGATGCTTGGGGCCGGACAGGCTGGGGGTGACGGTGCCTAAATCGAGCTTGACCACCTGCGAATAATCAATCGCACCCGGACCCGGAATTCCAAACAGGCCCTGCGCCCTGAAGTAGGCTTCAAAGGCTTCAATTTCCGCTTTGGTGCGGCCGGTGCCTTTGAAGTAATCAAGGGTCTTCCCATCCACCGGGAAGAAGCCCATCGTTGCGCCGTATTCGGGGGCCATGTTGGCGATGGTGGCGCGGTCGGGCAGGCTCAACGTGCGGGTGCCTTCGCCGTAGAACTCGACAAATTTGCCCACCACTTTGTGGGTGCGCAGGATCTCGGTGACGGTGAGCACGAGGTCGGTGGCGGTCACGCCTTCACGCAGGCAACCCAACATTTCGAAGCCGACCACATCGGGGGTCAAAAAATACACCGGCTGGCCCAACATCGCCGCCTCGGCCTCGATGCCGCCGCAGCCCCAGGCCACTGCGCCGATGCCGTTGATCATGGTGGTGTGGCTGTCGGTGCCGACCAGCGTGTCGGGGTAGTAAACGCTGTCTTTTGTCTTGTGCACGCCGCGCGCCAGGTATTCCAGATTGACCTGGTGCACGATGCCAAAGCCCGGTGGCACCACGCGAAACGTGTCAAACGCCTGCATGCCCCATTTCATGAACTCGTAGCGCTCGCGGTTGCGCTGGAATTCGAGCTTCATGTTCAGGTCCAGCGAATTCTTTTTGCCATAGTGGTCCACCATCACCGAGTGGTCCACCACCAGGTCAACCGGCACCAGCGGCTCGACGCGCTTGGGATCCTTGCCCATCTTGTGCGCGACGCTGCGCATGGCGGCGAGGTCGGCCAGCAGCGGCACGCCAGTAAAGTCCTGCAACACCACGCGCGACACCACAAACGGGATCTCGTCCGTACGGTGCGCCGCCGGGTGCCAGTTGGCAACCTGCGCCACGTGCTCTGCCGTGACTTTTTTGCCGTCGCAGTTGCGCAACACCGACTCCAGCACAATGCGCATCGACACCGGCAGCCGGTTGATGTTGGGATGCTGCCTGGCCAGGGCGGGCAGGGAGTAAAACTTGCCCTCGGTTCCAGACTGCGTCTTGAAGGTTTTGAGGGTGGAAGCGAACTGGCTGCCGGGGGTAGCTTTCGAGGTTTTGGGCATTAGGAACTCCAAA
>JANOMD010000117.1:0-3062 GCA_031420135.1 Rhodoferax sp.
CAGCTGATTCGCGGCACGCAAGGCAAGGGGCTGATGCCCGATGCCACCAGCCGCTTCAGCCTCGACGGCAAGCCGATCTTCCACTACATGGGCACCTCCACCTTCAGCAACTACACGGTAGCTCCTGAAATATCACTGGCCAAAATCCGCAAGGACGCACCGTATGACAAGGTCTGCTACATCGGCTGCGGCGTCACCACCGGCATTGGTGCGGTGCTATTCACCGCCAAGGTCGAAGCGGGCGCGAATGTGGTGGTGTTCGGCTTGGGCGGCATTGGCCTGAACGTGATTCAGGGCGCAAAAATGGTGGGTGCCGACAAGATCATTGGGGTGGACCTGAACCCCGCACGCGAAGCGATGGCGCGCAAGTTTGGCATGACGCATTTCATCAATCCGACGCAGACTGAGAATGTCGTCGATGCGATTGTTCAACTGACCGATGGCGGTGCCGATTACAGTTTTGAGTGCATCGGCAACACCAAGGTGATGCGCCAGGCGCTGGAGTGCACGCACAAGGGCTGGGGCCGTTCGATCATCATTGGCGTGGCCGAAGCGGGTGCCGAGATCAGCACGCGACCGTTTCAGTTGGTGACTGGTCGCAAATGGGAAGGCTCGGCCTTTGGTGGCGCACGCGGTCGCACCGATGTGCCGAAAATCGTCGACTGGTACATGGAAGGCAAAATCAACATTGACGATTTGATCACCCACACCATGCCGCTGGAAGACATCAACAAGGGGTTTGATTTGATGAAGAGCGGCGAGTCGATTCGCGGCGTGGTGTTGTATTGATGGAGGCGATTTTCAGCAATAAATTAACCTTCAGGTTAATTTTATGACAATTTTGGGGTAATTTTTACCAAAATATCGATAGAATAGACCTGTAGCTCTCGTATTATATAGATAGTACGCTATCATTAATGTATCAATGAACCCGTTACACCCCAATCTCCAAATCGACGCCGGCGTGCTCCGTGTCGCGCTGCACGTGGCCGGGCCAGTTGATGGCCCGCCGGTGTTCCTGATGCACGGCTTCCCCTATGACATTCAAGCCTACGCCGAGGTTGCGCCCTTGCTGGCTGCGCAGGGATGCCGCGTTTATGTTCCCAGCCTGCGCGGCTTTGGCGCGAGCCGGTTCTTGAGCGACACCACGCCGCGTTCTGGCGAGCAGGCCGCGCTGGGCGCTGATCTGCTGGCCTTGATGGACGCGTTGAACATCGGCAGTGCCGTGCTCGCAGGCTATGACTGGGGTGGCCGCGCCGCCTGCGTGGTGGCGGCGCTGTGGCCCGGGCGTTGCTCGGGGCTGTTGTCGTTCAACAGCTACAACATCCAGAACATCGCCAAAGCGATGGTGCCCGACGCGCCTGAAAATGAGCATAGCTTGTGGTACCAATATTATTTTCACAACGAACGCGGCCGCGCCGGCCTGGCCCTGGACCGGCGCGCCGTGTGCCGCCTGCTGTGGAAACTCTGGTCACCGACCTGGGCTTTTGACGACGCGACGTTTGAGCAGAGCGCTGCTGCGTTTGACAACCCGGATTTCGTTGACGTGGTGATTCAATCCTATCGCCACCGTTTCGGGCTCGCAGCGGGCGACCCGGCCTACGCGGACATTGAGCGCCGGCTAGCCGCGCAACCCGCCATCACCGTGCCTTCAATCACCTTTGACGGTGCGCACGACGGCGTGCGCCCGGTAGCGCCTGCGTCGCAGCATGCAGGCTTCTTTACCGGTGGGCGCGAACACCGCGTGGTGCCCGGCGTGGGCCACAACATGCCGCAGGAAGTGCCGCAGGTGTTTGCCGATGCGGTGATGGAGCTGGTGCGCCCGCCGGTTCTGCCGGGCTAACCTCAGATTGCAACGCATTCCCTGATTCGGGACCAGTGCCGGCCAATTTCCTTCAAATCCGCCCTTGCGCAAAGATACTTGGCAGTCATCGCGCAAAGGGGCATCATGTCAGCGTGTTCATTTCAGCGGAGAACCCGGATGTCAGTGTCAACCCAATTCAGCGCGGCAACCGGCCCGGCTGTCAGCCCTTCGGCAGCAGACGCCCGTGCCGCAGCCTTTGCCATGCCACTGGACGACATCGATGTCAGCAAGCCGCGCCTGTTTCAGGACGACACCATTGGCTACTATTTCGAGCGCTTGCGCCGCGATGCGCCGGTGCACTGGCAGACCAACGCGATCAATGGCGGTTTCTGGTCGGTCACCAAGTACCGGGACATCATGCAGGTGGACACCAACCACGGCATCTATTCGTCCGACTGGGCCAAGGGCGGCATTGTCATTTTTGACGAGCCTATGGAGCAGCGCCGCCCCAGCTTCATCGCCATGGACCAGCCACTGCACGACCTGCAGCGCAAGAGCGTGAGCAACATCGTGGCGCCCGCCAATCTGGCGACCATGCAGGCCACCATTCGCGAACGCACGGCGCGGGTGCTGGATGCTTTGCCACGCGGCGAGACCTTCAACTGGGTGGAGCGCGTCTCGATCGAACTGACCACGCAAATGCTGGCCACACTGTTTGACTTTCCGTTTGAAGACCGCCATCTGCTCACCTACTGGTCCGACGTCACCACCTCTGCGGTAGGAGCAGGCCGCCTGATGCCATCGCTGGAAGCGCGCCAGGTTGAACTGGGCAAATGCCTGCACTACTTCACGCGGCTGTGGAACGAACGCGTCAACGCCGAACCCAGAAATGACCTGGTCTCGATGCTGGCCCACGCGCCAGCCACGCGCGACATGTCGGCGCATGAATTCATGGGAAACCTCAGTTTGCTGATCGTGGGTGGCAATGACACGACGCGCAATTCCATGACAGGCGGGCTGTTGGCGCTGCACCAAAACCCGGGCGAGTTCGCCAAGTTGCGCGCTCGTCCCCAACTGCTGGAAAGCATGGTGCCGGAAATCATCCGCTGGCAAACGCCGCTGGCGCATATGCGGCGCACCGCGCTGGTCGATACCGAACTGGGCGGCAAGCAGATCAAGGCGGGCGACAAGGTGGTGATGTGGTACCTGTCAGGCAACCGCGATGAAGAGGCGATTGACAACCCCGACCAGTTCATCA
>JANOMD010000118.1:0-2837 GCA_031420135.1 Rhodoferax sp.
CACGCGCTTGCCGTGCTCGGACTCCATCTCCAGCCGCTCCGACATCAGCTTGACGACGATCGCAGTGCTGCTCATCGACACGGCGCTTGACAGCGCCAGCGCGGTCTGCCAGCTTATGTCCCAGTGCTGCGGCACCAGCGCGGCCAGCGTGAGCGATGCGACCGTGACCAGCACGATGGTGAGCACGACCTGGAACAGCCCCAGTCCGAACACATGTTGCCGCATGGCGCGCAGCTTGGGCAGGTTGAACTCCAGCCCGATCACGAACATCAGGAACACCACGCCAAACTCGCCCAGATGGCGCACACCGGCCGAGTTCTCTGCCAGCGCCAGGGCGTTGGGGCCAATCACCACGCCGACCGCCAGGTAACCCAGCATCGGCGGCAGCTTGAGCGAGCGGCAGGCCACCACGCCCAGCACTGCGGCCAGCAGGTACAGCAGCGTGAGTTCAAGTCCAGTCATGGATGCATCCTAGCAATTTATTCCGAAGCCAATGAAGGGCAATAGTTTGATATCGCTGGTGATATGAAATGTGTCACGCAATTCGGCGAAATCTCAAAATAACGACATAATATGGTTCTAGCTCTCGTATTATATAGCTTGTTTGCTATTTAAAATATAGCTAACGACTGCCAAGTGAGGAATTTCCGCAAAAGCCGCCACCGCCCGCCGCGCTCGATAAAATGCCCGCATGCCAGCCATTCAACACCCGGTCAACCCAACCCAAACGGCGGGCCATCGTTCAATCCAATTGGCCCGGGAAACTTTTGACATCGAAGCGGCGGCGATTTTGGGGCTCAAGCTTCAGGTCGGTGAGGGTTTTGCGCAAGCCGTTGAAATGATGTTGAACGTCAAAGGCCGTGTGGTGGTGATGGGGATGGGCAAAAGCGGCCACATCGGGCGCAAAGCCGCAGCCACACTCGCTTCAACTGGCACGCCGGCCATGTTTGTGCATCCGGCCGAAGCCAGCCATGGCGACCTGGGCATGATCAAGTCAACCGACCTGGTGCTGGCCATTTCAAACAGTGGCGAGTCCGACGAGTTGATGGTGATTCTGCCGGTGCTCAAGCGCCTGGGGATTCCCCTGATCGCCATGACCGGCAACGCCAAATCGACGCTGGCGAGCTACGCAGAAGTGACGCTGGACACCAGTGTCGACAAGGAGGCCTGCCCGCTCAACCTGGCGCCCACCGCCAGCACCACGGCGCAACTGGCGATGGGCGATGCCCTGGCGGTGGCGTTGCTGGACGCGCGTGGCTTCAAGGCGGAAGACTTCGCGCGCTCGCACCCCGGTGGCGCTTTGGGGCGCAAACTGCTCACCCTGGTGAGCGATGTGATGCGCACCGGCGACGGAGTGCCGCAAGTTGCGCCCAGCGCAACCTTCAGTGAATTGATGCGCGAAATGAGCGCCAAGGGACTCGGTGCCACGGCGGTGGTGGATGCCAATGCAAGGGTGCTGGGGATCTTTACCGATGGTGATTTGCGCCGTCTGGTCGAAAAAGGCATTGACCTGCGGGCCAGCACGGCAGCAGAGGTAATGCACCCAAATCCCAAAACCATCGTGAAGGAAGCGCTGGCCGTTGAAGTGGTTGAAATCATGGAGCAAAACCGGATCACCAGCGTGCTGGTGGTCGACCGCAACGGCATCCTGTGCGGGGCTGTGAACAGCAACGATCTGATGCGTGCGAAGGTGATATGACCCCCACGCTTGCCACTGCGTGTGCTGCGCTGCCCCCCGAGGGGGCTAATTTCCCTAGGGGCGGCCCGTCGGGGAATTGTGCCCCCACGCTTGCCACTGCGTGTGCTGCGCTGCCCCCCGCGCTTTCGTTTCCGCCCGAGTTATTGCTCAAAGCACAAGGGGTTCGCGTCGCTTTTTTTGATGTGGATGGCGTCCTTACCGATGGTGGGCTGTATTTTTCTGAGCAGGGCGAGACCCTCAAGCGCTTCAATGCACTGGATGGCCATGGCCTCAAACTGCTACAGCGTGCGGGCATTGCCCCGGTGGTGATCACGGGGCGAGATTCGGCCCCATTAAGATTTCGCCTGCTGGCATTGGGGATTGAAAACGCCCATTTTGGAGTCGAGTCCAAACGCCCCGCTGCCGAGCAATCCCTGGCCAATCTCGGGTTGACCTGGAGCCAGGCGGCGGCCATCGGCGACGACTGGCCCGACCTTCCTGTGATGACGCGCAGTGCGTTCGCATGCGCGCCCAGCAACGCCCACCCGGAGGCCAAAGCCCGCGCCCACTTCATCACGTTGGCAGCAGGTGGTGCAGGTGCGGCCCGCGAATTCTGCGACCTGTTGCTGGTGGCAAGCGGCCAGTACGCCAGTTTGCTGGCCGAAAGCACCCAGTGACGGGTCCCGTGACTGCGCTGCGAGCGCTTCGACGGGGCTGGGACCGGGTTTCCATCTATTTGCCCCTGATACTGATGGGCGTGCTGGCGCTGGGCACCTATTGGCTGGTACGAAGCACGCCGGTGTTCAGCCCGCCGGAAGCGCCACGGGCACCAACCCATGATCCTGATTACTTCATGAAGCAGTTCACGGTCAAAACATTTGACTCGGCGGGTCGCCTCAAAAGCGAGGTGTCCGGCGCGCAGGCACGGCATTTTCCGGACACCGACACGCTGGAAATCGACAATGCCCGCATCCGCTCGTTTGACACCCAGGGGCGCCTGACGACGGCCACGGCCAACCGGGCTTTGACCAATGCCGACGGCTCTGAAGTCCAGCTGATCGGCAATGCGCTGGTGGTTCGTGAAGCGTTAACGGGGCAAAAAGCGGTGCCCAGGCTGGAGTTCAAGGGCGAGTTTCTCCATGCTTTCATGAAGACCGAG
>JANOMD010000119.1:0-1968 GCA_031420135.1 Rhodoferax sp.
TGAACGGTCCATCGAGGCCTACTCGCGGGTGGCGGCAGACGCCACCACCACTCTCATCGTTCCCAGCAACATGACCGAAGTGTCGGCCTTGATTGCGTCCGCCATGAAGATGGTGCGCGTGGATAAATGAGGAATAATTAATCTGTAGGTTAATTTATTGCGTCAAAACGGCAAAAACCACCAAAAAAGTGAACCATTATGCCTATAGCTTTAATTCTGTATAGATAGTTTGCTATTGTTTTTATTGGGCAATGGCCCTGGCCAGATTGGCAGCATTGGTCGACGACGACACCAGATGCAGGGTTTCCATCACGCTTTGGCAATGGTCAAACGACATGACCACGGCGTCAGGCTCAACCGTCGTAGTGGTATCGACACCCGACCACGATGATGGCGTCATCCGTCGCCCGATAAACCAGCCGGTTCGATTCATCAATGCGGCGTGACCAATAGCCCGACAGGTGGCTCACCAGCGCTTCGGGCTTGCCAATGCCCGCAAACGGATCGCGCGCGGCGGCATCAAGCAGGAGGTTGATGCGTTTCAGCGTCTTGCGGTCTTGGCCGTGCCAGTAGGTGTATTGCTCCCAACTTTCGGGCACAAAGTAAATGTTGCGCATGGCCGTTTGGGCTGCGTGTGGATCAGGCGGCGGTCAGAAGTTTGCGGGCCCGGGCTTTGCCTGCTTTGTCTTGGGCGATGGCTTTGGCCAGTTTGGCCGCATTGGCGGATGAAGAAACCAGATGCAAGGTTTCCATCACGCTCTGGTAATGATCAAACGACATGACCACCGCATCAGCCCCATCGCGACGGTTGATGATGGTGATGTCGTGGTCAGCCGCCGCCCACGCGCTGGCAATCAATGTGACGTTGGTGACCAACAACACGCCTGACTTTTCGTTGTACGGCGTGCCCTTGGAGAATTGGACTAAAGCCACCTGAAATCTACGTAGCAACGCCATCAACTGCGCCCGCTTGTGCACGCCGAGCTGGTGGTAGAGGCGGCGAGCAGAAAGGCGACTTCGTCGGCCAAGCGCGCCGGGCCTGCGAGCTCGGTGCGTTGCTGCCAGGCGGCTTGAAGAACAGCCTTGTATTTGCTGAGCAGGTCGCGGGCGGGGTGGCGCGGGGTGGGTTTCTTTGGCATAGTTGGAAAGGTGTCGTTCGATATCAGTAAGTGATATCATTCAAAAATGAACAACCAGCAGCGCAAAACCTTAGGGCAGGTTTTTGCAAACCCGGTCAATGGCCACCTTGAATGGCGCAAGATTGAGGCACTGCTGTTGGCAGTGGGCTGTGAGCGCACCGAGGGCTCAGGGTCTTCGGTGGCCTTCTCGCACAGCAGGCTGACCGTGCGCTTCCATCGGCCCCATCCGCAGCGAGAAGCATTGCGATACCGGGTGTCAGACGCACGCAAGTTTTTGCAAGAAATTGGAGTTACACCATGAACACCTTGAACTACAAGGGCTATAACGCCCGCATCGAGTTTGACGAGGCCGACCGAATTTTTGTGGGCCACCTGGCCGGCATCCGGGACATCGTTGGATTTCACGGCAGCAGTGTGGACGAGCTTGAAGCAGCTTTTCATGGAGCGGTGGACGACTATCTGGCCCATTGCACCAAGCTGGGTTTGCCAGCCAACAAGCCGTTTTCTGGTCGACTGCTGTTGCGGGTGCCGCCTGAGGTGCATGCGCAGGCCAGCATCGCAGCCGAGATGGCGGGGCTTAGTCTGAACCAGTGGGCGACGCGGGCGCTGGCCATGGCGGGTGATGGGCAACTGGTTCATCGCTGAACACCCGCCCCTTTCTCACCCGCCCTCCGCGATAACCCCAGAAACCAAAAAGCCCCGTAAACACAAGGCTTACGGGGCTTGCCATCTGGCGGAGAAGGCGGGATTCGAACCCGCGGAGGGTATAACCCCTCGCACGCTTTCCAGGCGTGTGACTTAAACCGCTCATCCACCTCTCCAGAACCTT
>JANOMD010000120.1:0-7403 GCA_031420135.1 Rhodoferax sp.
CATAGAGGCATCAGTCAACAAAACCCTGTCCGTCGTCCCCGACAGAATATGGGCGGATTGGAAGCAGACGCTTGCGCGCGCACTTCCGCTGTGTTGGCCGGTATCCGGGCTGGCGGACAAACTCCCAAAACCTTCCCAGGCGCCTGTTCAAAACGCCCAGTGGTTGTGTTTGAGAGATGGAACTGATTCACCGTCGTGGTATGAACCAATCCCGTCCGTTTGACCGTTGCGGGGGCAGCGCAGGCTGAAGTTCTGTTGAGAACCCTCCTGCTTCCCGTTGAACTGCGGCATGTGAACCACGCCGCGAGCACCAACGGTTTGATTCTACAGGTGTGAGGCCACTTCAGACCACGTGCGCAGCTTTGAGAGCCGCCACCTGGGCCGCATCAAAGCCAAGCTCAGCCAGCACTTCATCGGTATGCTGCCCCATGGAGGGTGGCGCACGGCGCAGCACCGGCGGCGTGTCTTGCAGGCGCAATGGGCTGGCGATGGTGGTGATGGCATCCACATTGAAGCCTGCAAACTCGCCGTTCACAGTGGGCTGCTTCACGGCGATATTTCTCGCCTTGACCTGGTCGTCTGCAAAAGCCAAGCCCACGTCGTTGATCGGGCCACAAGGCACGGCTTTGTCGCCCAGCAGTTGAATCCAGTAGGCGGTGGTTTGGGTGCGAGTGACAGCCTCCATTTCGGGAATCAATTCGCCACGGTGAATGTTGCGTGCTGAGGTTGTCGCAAAGCGCGCATCACTCGCCCATTTCGGTTGGCCTGCTGCATGGGCAAAGCGACTGAACTGACCGTCATTGCCAATCGCCAGCAGCATTTGACCGTCTTGGGTAGGGAAGTTTTGATACGGCGCAAGACTAGGGTGCGTGTTGCCCTGGCGCTGAGGTACTGCCCCAGTGTTCAAATAACCAATCGCCTGATTCGCCAGCATCGTCATCCCGCAATCCAGCAGTGCCATGTCGATATGCTGCCCTTTGCCCGTTTGATGGCGCACTTCCAGCGCCGCCAAAATTGCGCTGCACGCAAAAACACCCGTGAACAAATCCGTGATCGCCACGCCCACCCGCATTGGCCCAC
Organism: Rhodoferax sp.; assembly: GCA_031420135.1. Taxonomy (GTDB): domain Bacteria; phylum Pseudomonadota; class Gammaproteobacteria; order Burkholderiales; family Burkholderiaceae_C; genus JANYCG01. Next base: position 1,081 of record JANOMD010000120.1, read on the forward strand.
CGCCCGGTGTGCCATCGGCATTGCCGGTGATGCTCATCATGCCGCTCATGGCTTGGATCATCAGGTCGTAGCCAGCCCGTTTCGCATACGGGCCGCTTTGCCCAAAGCCTGTGACTGAGCAGTAAATCAGGCGCGGGTTAAGGGCTGCCAGGCTTTCATAGTCCAGCCCGTAATGGGCCAGCCCGCCGACTTTGAAGTTTTCCACCACGATATCGCTTTGCGCCGCCATCTGTTTGATGATCGCCTGGCCTTCAGGCTTTGCGAGGTCAACCGTGATGGCGCGCTTGTTGCGGTTGGTCGTGTGGAAGTAAGTGGCGTGATTCGTTGGATTGCCATCCACATCCAGCATGAAGGGTGGGCCCCATTTACGGGTGTCGTCACCGTCGCTGGGGCGCTCGACCTTGATGACGTCCGCGCCCAGATCGGCCAGCATTTGCGCGCAATACGGGCCTGCGAGGACGCGGGAGAGGTCCAGGACTTTGAGGTGGTCCAGCGCGCCGGGTGGCGTGGCCCCCACGCTTGCCACTGCGTGTGCTGCGCTGGACAGGCCGATGCCAGAGGCAACGTCTCTTCGCGCTGTCCTATCCTGCGCAGGCAGGATGGGAGCCGCAGCGCTCAGCCCCGAGGGGGCTAATTTGGCTACGCCGCTCTCCGAGAACCCTAGGGGCGGCCCGTCGGGAAATTGCCGGTCAGTGGTACAGGTCATGGTGCTTTCTCGCTGTTTTGTGATGAAACTCAGGCAATGCCTCGAAGAAAACTGATTTGGGCAATCAGGTCAGCCAGCGATTGGGCCTGGCTGGCGCCGGGCCAGCGCTGCCGCCAGAGCGGCCGACGCGTGGGGTTGTAAAACACGCTTCAGGTGCCGCCCCAACACTGCGGTGAGCAACAACCCCGCCCCTAAAACACCCAGCCCGGCGTAGGCAGCCCACTGCGGGTCGAGTTGCGCACCGGCTGCGGCAATGCCCACCCCGATCATCACCCAACTGGTGGTCCAGACTAACGCCCCCAATGTGTCCAAGGCAGAGAAACGGAGCCATCCAAGCCGCGACGCCCCGGCACCCACACCGATCAGCGTGTAGGTGCCCTTCGAGAAGCGGTACAACGGCAAAAGCAAGCGCTCGTACCGCTCCACACCCGCAGAACCCAGTGCCAGCCAAGGTGCGAAGCTAGGAAGCTTTTCATACAGCAAGGGTGCAAAGTGCCGTCCGACCCAAAACCGCAGTTGGCTGCCCATCAGGGTTCCTACAGATACGGCGGCAAGCACCGCCAGCACGTCAAGCGCCCCGGAGAAGCTGATGTAGCCGGCGATCATCGGCAGCGGCCCGGTCTTGCCCATGGCATAGGCCAGCAGCAAACCGTAGGCCAGGGTGTCGTACTTTGCAACCCAGTCAATGAGTTCTTGGGGCGTCATTTGAATACTTACTTGAATACTTAATTGGGGTCAGAGTCAAATTTCGCACTGTTTTGGTAGTGGTTCAGTTTGAATGAAGGCGGTGACAAAAGAGACGCAGCCACATATTTGGCGGTCTAAATTGGTTTAAGCAGGGCCAAATCGAAATCTAAAATCAGATCGCTGTGCTCAAACAGTGTGGGGCGTACATGATGTTTCAATGGGGCCAAAAACAACTGAGCGCCTTCACGGCGCGCAAATTTCATTGCTGGCACAAAATCACTATCGCCTGTTACCAATACGATAACTTGTGCTTGTTTTTTTAACGTAAGAGCAGCAATGTCCATCCCAATTCGCATGTCTACGCCTTTTTGGGAAATTTGCGGCTTGAGGTCAGCATGGGTAACTATTACGGAATCCCCGTTAGCCTTTTCCAAGAGCTTTGGGGCAACGGCCCAGCCGTTGAATGACAGATCTCCAAGCCTGAGTGCTACGAACGGTAGTTTCCAGAGTTGTGCGAAGAGTTGCTTTGATCGCGCTGCAACAGGCTGATTGGAAAATTCAATTTTTCCACCGTTTAGCGGTTTGTCCCGTGAACCTTCAAGTGGAACAGAATCGTAGTAGTAGACTCTGTGCAAATGCATATCCAGAAGCTCTGGCAAGCCTCTTAGAACATCAATAAGTCTTTGGAAGTTTTGGGCGGTTGCTGGTTGATTTGCGTTGCCAAGTTTGTGTTTGGCAAAGCCACCGTCAATAAGAATGGCGTAATGCAGCATTGACCCCCAAAATAAATTTGGCCACCGATCAGGTCGAAGGTCAAAGCCTTCTGTTACATGTCACCTGAGGGGCAGCCGTTTCTTATAGATCGAAGTTTATACATTCCAGCCTGTGGATACTGTGGATAACTCAATTCCTACGTGAAACATAGGGTAATTACTCATCAATTCAATCGAGTTGTTTCATGGCGGCTACGCTATTTAGAGTTTCCCTGTAAGCAACTATAGTCTTTACGCCATCGTGTTCATCATCATCACGATATCGTCCATGTTCCACAGGTAAGTAGTAACGCCCGCTTCCATCGCAGGTGTTGTCTTGATGGTCTTGTGAATCTTCACGAAGTTGTAGACCATGAAATAGAAGCCGACTGCGTACATGTGGTTTTCCAGCTTCTTGCTGAAAGCATCGGTTAACCGGGTAAAGCGGCGCATTTCCATACGCATAGACAGGTTTGCCCGCTCTACGTGTGACGTGCTGATATGCGCTTCATCAGGGCGGCCATAGACCCGCAGCTTTTCACAACTCGTCATGGTAGCTGGGCTGTACCGGCGCTTTGATTTCTTTCAGGCCTTCTTCTGCATAGGTCTTGTTCAGCGCTGGCCCCTGCAAGGGGGGTGGCGTTTACACGCAGTGAAAAAGCGCGGAGGTGAGCCTAATTCGCAAACGCCGCAATGCCCGTCTGCGCGCGGCCCAGAATCAGTGCGTGGATGTCGTGGGTGCCTTCGTAGGTGTTGACGACTTCCAGGTTGACCAAGTGCCGCGCTACACCGAATTCATCGCTGATGCCATTGCCGCCCATCATGTCGCGTGCCAGGCGGGCGATGTCAAGCGCCTTGCCGCAGGAGTTGCGCTTCAACAGCGAGGTGACTTCGACCGACGCCGTGCCCTCGTCCTTCATGCGCCCCAGGCGCAGGCAACCTTGCAGCCCGAGTGCGATTTCGGTCTGCATGTCGGCCAGCTTCTTCTGGATGAGCTGATTGGCGGCCAAGGGGCGACCAAACTGTTTGCGATCCATGGTGTACTGGCGGGCGCGAAACCAGCAGTCTTCTGCCGCGCCCAGGGCACCCCAGGCAATGCCATAGCGTGCGCTGTTCAAACAGGTGAACGGTCCCTTCAGGCCCTGCACTTCCGGGAACGCATTTTCTTCCGGGCAGAACACGCCGTCCATCACGACTTCACCAGTCACCGAGGCACGCAGGCCGACCTTGCCGTGGATCGCCGGTGCGCTCAAGCCCTTCATGCCCTTTTCCAGCACAAAGCCGCGAATCGGACCGACCTGGCCTGACTCGGACACCTCTTTGGCCCAGACCACGAACACGTCGGCCATGGGGCTGTTGGAAATCCACATCTTGGCACCACTCAACTTGTAGCCACCGGCGACTTTTTGCGCCCGCGTGACCATTGAGCCCGGGTCTGAACCGTGATCCGGCTCAGTCAAGCCAAAGCAGCCGATCCACTCGCCCGTGGCCAGTTTGGGCAAAAATTTCTGGCGTTGCGCTTCGGTGCCAAACTCAAAAATCGGCACCATCACGAGTGAGCTTTGCACGCTCATCATGGAGCGGTAACCTGAATCGACGCGCTCCACTTCACGCGCAATCAGGCCGTAGCAGACATAGTTCAGCTCCGGGCCGCCATAGGCCTCGGGAATCGTCGGCCCCAGCAGGCCTAGCTCGCCCATCTCGCGGAAGATGGCAACGTCGGTCGTGCCCTCACGAAACGCCTGCGTGACGCGGGGCAGCAGCTTGTCCTGGCAGTAGGCAGCCGTTGCATCGCGCACAGCGCGCTCGTCCTCGCTGAGTTGGGCGTCGAGCAGGAAAGGGTCTTGCCAGTTGAAGGCGGCGTGGGCCATGAAAATCTTTCGAAATTGAAAAAACGAAATAGCTGCGCAATGGCGCTGCGAAACCCCCATGATAGTGCCCATGCGCGGTAACCGAAGCGACACGGCGCGGCCAACTAGATGGCAATAATCCGGCCTCCTTCCATTGCTGCACTGCTACATGACCCAACGCGAAAGCCGCGCAAACAGATTTTTGGCCCACACCGGCGCCAAATACCCCATCATCCAAGCCCCCATGGGCTGGATTGCGCGCACCCAGCTTGCGTCCGCCGTGTCCCGCGCGGGCGGCTTGGGCGTCATCGAAACCTCGTCAGGCGAAACCGAGAACTGCCAGCGCGAAATCACCCAGATGAGCGCACTCAAGCTGCCGTTCGGCGTCAACTTGCCGATCCGATTTTTGAAGGACGACGCGATGCTGAAATTCGTCTGCGCCTCGGGCGTCAAGTTTGTGACCACTTCGGCGGGCAGTCCGGCCAAATTTATTGCGCCCTTGAAAGACGCGGGCATCACGGTTTACCACGCCGTGCCCACAGTGGACGCGGCGATGAAATGTGTCGATGCCGGCATTGATGGCCTGGTGGTGGAAGGTGCCGAAGGCGGCGGCTTCAAGAACCCGGAAGAAGTCTCCACCCTGGTGTTGTTGCAGGCGATTCGCGCCCGCACCGATGTGCCGATGATCGCCGCCGGCGGCATTTGCGACGGGCGTGGCATGGCGGCGGCGTTTGCGCTGGGGGCCGAGGGCATCCAGATGGGCACGCGCTTTGTGAGCTGCCTGGAGAGCCCGGTTCACATCAACTACAAAAATGCCATCGTCAACGCCAAGGAAACCGGCACCTTCATCCTGAACAAGAAGTCAACCCCCTGCATACGCGCCCTCAAATCAGTTCGCACGCAGGCAATTTACGACGACGGCGTGATGTCGTTTGAGTCAATGAAAGGCATCCGCCAAGTCTATTTTGAAGGCGACATGGAAGCCGCCCCGGCCCTGGCCGGCCAGACTGTGGGCCTGATCGACGGCATCAAATCAGCCCAGCAGATCATTGACGACACGGTCGCCGAATTTTTTGCCATCACCGCGCGGCTGGGGGCGCTGGCGCAGCAACGCGCGTTTGGTTGAGCGATCGGATGGCGCACGAGGCGGAATTTCATTTGCTACATAATAAGTAGCAAACTATCTATATAATACGAGAGCTATAGTCGTATTCCATCATTTTTTTCGCGCTTTTCATGATTTTCAAGGCATAAATTAACCTGTTGGTTAATTTTCAAGCTGTTTTCACTGCGCACAACCCTGATGCACGGCCAAGCATTTCCAGTTCAAAGACCATGAAGAGTGGCTGCAACTGCGCAGCAAGGGCCTGACCGCCCGCGTGGGCGAAGACGGTTGGGGCTACATGGTGAAAAACGGCGTGTGGCAAGACATGAGCAAGCCCAAGTACTACGACCTGTACAACTGGGATGTATCTGCCGCCGATTTGAAAGACACCCGGATCGATGCCGCCACGCAAATCATCTACCGCAAAGCCGCCAACGGCAGCGAGAGCAAAGTCGGTTTGATGGTCGACGGAAAACCAAGGCGCGGGTTTGCAACCCCAAGCCGCAAATTCTCGATCTACCACGAAGACATAGAAGCGGCGGGCAAGCAGGTCGGCTTCAAAGACAACGGCATGCCCGAGTTTTTGCCAGTCGAGAGCTTTGTGAAAATGAAAGACAACCACCTGCACCTGGTCACCTTCAAGTGGAACGTGCACACCCAGGGCCGCACCGCCAGTCAAAAGTATTTAAGCGAAATCGTGCACCACAACCCGATGTGGATCAACACCGAGACCGCAAGGCAATACGGCATCAAAACCGGCGATCTGGTCGAGCTGTCCACCCTGCGCCCTTACGGCCACGACATGAAAAACGGCGGTGAGCTGGTCGGCAAAGCCGTCATCACTGCCTATGTCACCGAAGGCATCCACCCGCGCGTGCTGGCCGTCAGCAACTCGTTGGGCAACCTGTGGCATGGCCGCGCCGCGACAGCCCGCAAGTCCACCAACAACACGCCCACGGTTGGTCTAGACCAAAGCGGTTTGCTGGCCGATCAAGACCTGGACCAAGACATCTGGTGGGACCCCCGCAACGGCGGCGTGGGTGCAGGCTACAACATCAACGCCATCCTACCCATCCAAAGCGCGCCGCTGGTGGGCATGCAGGGCTGGTATGACACGGTGTGCTCGATTCGGGCGGTTTGACGTGTCCTGACTCGGCTCGCGCGCCGGACGGGCCTGAAGCACCGCACCGCGTCTGAGGCCCAACTACCGCAGGCCCTTCGGG
>JANOMD010000121.1:0-16026 GCA_031420135.1 Rhodoferax sp.
GACGCAAAATATGTCCAATTTGGGTAGATTTTCCTTCGACCAAGGTTGATTTTGGAAAAAATCGGTAGAAAATGACTGTATCTCTCGTAATTAATAGATAGTATGCTTCTATATTAATAGCAAAAAAATCTGAAATTTACGCTCCGACTTTGGCAATTTACAAGCTGTTCAGGGCATATGCACATCATTTGAATGGCTGCCGCTGCTGATTGGTGCCAGCCCGTGTAAACCCTTATATACTGATGAGTATTCCAAAGTTACCATTTGGAACTTAAATAATCCTGAGGGTAAATGCTTGCAGGTCAATGGCTCGCGCCGGGCCTTGCAAGTGGCACAAACATGAGTGTTCGAGGCGCTGAAACTTTGACTGTCTACGGCTCGCCTGGCCCCGACAGTCTGGCGGCAAGGTCGGTTGACGCGGTGGTGGTGGGCGCCGGGTTTGGCGGCCTGTACCTGCTACACCGCCTGCGCCAGGCGGGCTTCACCGCGCGGGCGTTTGAAAAGGGCAGCGATGTTGGCGGTGTGTGGTACTGGAACCGTTACCCCGGCGCGCGCTGTGACGTAGAGAGCATGCAGTACTCGTTTTCTTTTGACGAAGATCTGCAGCAAACCTGGCGCTGGCCCGAGCGGTTTGCCGCGCAGCCGGAGATTCTGGCCTATGCCCAGCATGTGGCCGAGCGATTCGATCTGCGGCGTGACATCTCGTTTGGCAACGCTGTTTCGGCGGCGCATTACAACGACGCCACAGCCCTGTGGGAGGTGCGCACTGAAAAAGGGGACCGGCTCAGTGCCCGCTACTGCCTCTTCGCCACGGGTTGTTTGTCGACCGCGCGAATGCCGGAGATTGAAGGCATTGGCGAGTTCAAGGGAAAGAGTTACCACACCGGCCACTGGCCGCACGAGGCGGTCGATTTTACCGGGCAGCGGGTTGGGGTAATCGGCACCGGATCGTCGGGCATTCAGGCGATTCCAATGCTGGCGCAGCAGGCCAATGAGCTGGTGGTGTTCCAGCGCACAGCCAACTTCAGCATTCCGGCGCGCAACGCGACCATGGACGACGCCTACGAGCGCTCCTGGAAGGACCAATACGCCGCCTTGCGCCAGCGCGCGCGGGAAGACACCACCTCGGGCACCGTGTACGAAAAGGGCCAATTCAAGGCCCATCAGGTCGCACCGGAATTTCGGAACAGTGAATACGAGCGGCGCTGGCAGGGTGGCGGGGTGAGTTTCATGCACACCTTCAATGACCTGATGCTGGACGCCAAATCCAACGCGTCGGCGGCGGAGTTTGTGCGCAACCAGATTCGCGCCACGGTGCGTGACCCGCAAGTCGCCGAACTGCTGGCACCCAAAGACCACCCGATCGGCACCAAACGGATTTGTGTCGATACCGACTACTTTGCCACCTTCAACCGCAGCAACGTCAAGCTAGTGGACCTAAAAACAGCGCCGATTGAGCGCATCACCGCCACCGGCGTGCAGACGACTGACACGCATTACGCGCTGGACTCCATCGTCTTTGCCACCGGTTACGACGCGATGACTGGCTCGCTGCTGAAGGTGGCGATCACCGGGCGGGAAGGCAAGCCCCTGGCCCAAGCTTGGGCGGCCGGGCCGCGCACTTACCTCGGCTTGATGGTGGCGGGGTTCCCGAACCTCTTCATGGTGACCGGGCCGGGTAGCCCCTCGGTGCTGGCGAACATGATCTTTGCGATCGAACAGCATGTGGACTGGATCGTGGATTGCATGCACACCCTGCGCGAGCGCGGCGTGGACACGATTGAGGCTGATGCGCAGGCGCAAGACGAATGGGTGGCGCACGTCAACGAGGTGGCAGACGGCACCTTGTTCAAGCAGGCGAATTCCTGGTATCTGGGTGCCAATGTGCCGGGCAAGCCGCGGGTGTTCATGCCCTACGCTGGCGGCGTAGTACCGTATCGGAAAAAGTGCGACGATGTGGCGGCGAAGGGTTACGAAGGTTTTCATTTGCGTGCACTGGCCACTCAACACTGAGTAGTCACTTTTTGCAATATTTCTGGCAACAATTTTATGACCGATAACAAGACCAAGGACATCTCGGGGTTGGCTGGGCGGGTTTGTGTGGTGACGGGTGGCGGCAGCGGCATGGGCCGCGCCATTGCACTGGCACTGGCAAAGGAGGGTGCGAAGGTCGCGGTGCTCGATCTCAACACCGCAGGCGCTACCGAGACGGCGGCAATGATCACCGGCAACGGCGGCCAGGCGGTGGCATTGACATGCGACACCGCAGACGCCGCTAGTGTTGCTCAGGCGGCGGCACGCAGCGCGGCCAGCCTTGGCCTGTGCGATGTGCTGGTCAACAACGCCGGGATTTTGCGGCCGGGGCCTCTGGACACCCTCGCGCTGGACCTCTGGAACAAGGTCCTCGCGGTCAATTTGACGGGTTATTTCATCTGTGCACAGGCCTTCGGTCGACAAATGCGCGATAAGAAAAGTACCGCTGGTGGCGCCATGGTCCACAGCGCGTCCATCGCGGCGGACCACGCGACGGCCAATGCCGGCGCCTACAGCGTGGCGAAAGCGGGCATCCAGAGGTTGTCGCGCCAGTTGGCGGTGGAGTGGGGCGTGCATGGCATTCGCAGCAATGTGGTGAACCCCGGCTTGATCGTCACGCCGATGTCGCAGGCGTTTTACGACCAGCCGGGTGTGACCCAGCGGCGCAGCCAGGCGGTGCCCGTCGGCCGCGTTGGTGCGCCAGAAGACATTGCGCAGGCGGTGGTGTTTTTGGCCAGCGACCGCGCAGCCTACATCAACGGGCAGGAAATTGCCGTCGATGGAGGCTTCACTCGGATGCTGATGAGCCTGATTCCGCGTGCGGGTTACGAAAGCGGGGCCAACTGACATGGCCCAGCGCAAAGTAGCGGTGATTGGCGCGGGCGCTGCAGGGCTGTGCGCGGCCAAACACCTCCTGGCCAAAGGCATGGCGGTTGTGGTCTACGAATGGGGCACACGCATTGGCGGGCTGTGGGTTTATGAGAACGACAACGGCCTGAGCGGCGCCTACCAGTCGCTGCATGTCAATTCGGAGAACAAGGTCACGGCCTACAAGGATTTTCCATTTCCCGATTCGGCGCCGATCTACCCGGACCACGTGCAGATGGCACAGTATCTGGTGGACTATGCCGGGCATTTTGACCTGCGCAGGCACATTCGCTTCAGTTCCAGGGTGACTGCCGTGGCGCAGGAAGCCGGCGGCGGCTGGCAGGTCACACTGGCCAATGACACGTGTGAACGATTCGATGCCGTGGTCGTCGCCAGCGGCCACCAAGGCGTGCCCAGCCATCCACCATTTGCCAAGGATTTCTCTGGCGAGTACCTGCATTCACACAGCTACCGCGTGCCGGAAACCTTCAAGGGCAAGGAAGTGCTCGTGGTCGGTGCGGGCAACAGCGCCTGCGACATTGCCTCGGACATCTGTACCGCAACCTCTTCCACCACCATGGCAGCGCGCTCGCCAGTGCTCCTGATGCCGCGCATGTTTCTCGGGGTGCCGACGTCACGTGTTTTGGGAAAAATTGAAAAGCCTTGGATGCCCTGGGCAATCCGCCGGCGCATGCGCGAAATGATCGCGCGCATGGCGCACGGCCGCATGGAGCAATGGGGGTTTGTGACGCCCAAGACACGCACGCACCCTGCCGGCCACCATTTGTTGATCGGGCATTTCATCTGGAACCGCATCAAAGCCAGGCCCGGTGTTGCCAGAGTCAGCGGCGATACCGTCACGTTTGTCGATGGCAGCGCAAAGCGTTTCGACACCCTGATCGCTGCCACGGGCTACGAGGTGCATTTGCCGTTTATAAGCAAGGAACTATCACCCTTGAAAGGGCGCTGGTTGGAGCTGTTTCACCAGGTCGTCAAGCCCGGGGTTCAGGGCATTTATTTCGTCGGCTTCTTCAACGTCAGTGGCGGCGGCAACATCCGCATGATGGACGACCAGTGCCAGTGGGTGGCGGCGCTGGAGGCGGGCGAAATCGGCTTGCCCAGCGTTGAAACCATGAACCAGACTATTCTCAAGGAGCGTGCGGCGATCACCCGGCTTTACCCGGACAGCCCGCGTTACGCTTTGGAACTCGATCCGCGCGTTTATCGCGCTTCATTGGCGGGCGAAATGCGCCGCGCCGCAAAAGTGAGGGTGACCTGATGGCTGGAATTGTAGGCATTGATGTAGGCGGAACTTTCACCGACCTGTTTTTTTCAGGGGACGCGAAGCGCCCGCACTTGATCCTGAAGGTGCCATCGACGCCACAGGACCCCTCCATCGGTCTGCTCCATTCGCTCAAGGCGGCCGGGCTTAGCGCGACGGAGCTCGACGCCATCATGCACGGCACAACGATTGCCACCAATGCCGTGATTGAGCGCAAGGGCGCCCGCTGTGCGCTGGTGACCACTACCGGCTTTCGGGACATTCTGGAACTCGGTCGCCGTGACCGGCCCCACATGTACGGCCTGGAAGGCACCCACGAACCTCTGGTGCCGCGCGACCTGCGTTTTGAAGTCGACGGACGGCTGGACTTTGAAGGCAAGGTATTGGTGCCGCTGGATGAGGCAGGCCTGCGCGCGATTGGTGCCGTCCTGAAAGAACTGGCGGTGGAGTCTGTCGTCATCTCGTTCATGCATGCCTATGCCAACCCGGCACACGAACTACAGGCCCGCGAAATACTGGCACAGATCAATCCGGCCTGGGAACTGGTCACGGCCACGTCTGTAGTGCGGGAGTACTACGAGTTTGAGCGCACCAGCACGGCGGTGGTTCAAGGTTATTTGCAGCCACTGGTGGCGCGGTATGCCAAAAACCTGGCAAAACAGCTCAGTAGTTGGGGTTATGCGCGTGATATCGCCATCATGCAGTCCAACGGCGGTGTAGCGCCGCTGCGCCAGCTAGGAGAGCGTTCGGCTTACATTGTGCGGTCTGGTCCGGCAGCGGGCGTGATGGCGGCGGCCCGGCTGGCAGGTGAGGCCGGTTTTTCCCACATCATCACCGGCGACATGGGCGGCACCAGCTTTGACGTGGCAGTGGTCATCAATGGCGAGCCCAACGTGGCGGAAATCACCAACCTGGATTTTCGAATTCCCCTGCGTTTGCCGATGATTGACGTGCACACTATTGGCGCGGGCGGCGGCAGCATTGCGCACCTGGACCGCGGCGGCATGCTGTTGGTCGGGCCGCGCAGTGCCGGTGCAGTGCCTGGGCCGGTGGCATACCGGCGTGGTGGCACTGAACCCACCGTGACCGATGCCAACATCGTGCTGGGCCGCATCAACCCGACCAGCCCGATGAATGGCACCGATTCGACGCTCGATGTTGACGGCGCACGCGCGTCAGTGCAGGGTCTCGGTGAAAAAATGGGGCTGGGTCTGGAGCAGACCGCAGAAGCCATTTTGGCCGTGGTCAACCAACGCATGGCCGGGCGCATCCGCCTGATGTCAATTGAGCGTGGGCTCGATCCAAGAGATTTTGCCATGGTGGCTTTTGGCGGTGCCGGGCCATTGCATGGCGGCGCCTTGATCCGTGAAGTCGGCATTAGCACGATGCTGGTGCCGCTTTATCCAGGCGTGTTGTGTGCACTGGGTTGTGTCTACGCCGACTTGCGTTATGACATTTCTCAGACCCTAGAAAAACGTCTCGATAAACTTGCCGCCGGTGAACTGGCCGATATCGTCACACGCCAGCGCCAGCAGGGGCAAAAACAGATTGATGAGAGCCAGGTGCCGGTGGATGTGACCACGATCACCCATGCCGCAGACATGGCCTACGCGGGCCAGATTCATTCGCTGCGCGTAATGATTGACGCGGGCTGGGACACTGCACGGCTGGAGCAGGCCTTCAATGACGTTTACCGTGAGACTTTTGGCAATACTCTGGAAGGAATGCCGGTGGTGATAGTCAACTTGCGCACTATTGCGGTCGGCAGGCGCTCCAGTGCGGCCTTGCCGCAAAGCAGTTCCAGCGCAACGGGTGCACCGCGTGCCAACTCACGGCGTCCAGTGCACTTCAACGGCTGGTATGACACGCCGGTATACCTGCGCGGCGACTTGGCACCGGGCATGAAATTCGAAGGACCAGCCATCGTCGAACAAAGCGACACTACCACCGTGATCGAACCTGACATGGATGTAAGTGTTGACCCCAAGGGCAATTTGTTAGTGAAAGTGAGGGACGTGAAATGATGAATCCTGTAACGCTGGCTGTGGTGCGTGGTAGTCTGGAGCAAATCGCCGATGAAATGGATCTGCACTTGATCCACGCTGCCATTTCTCCCATCATCTCAGAGACCAACGACTGCGCCAACGGCATTTTTCACCCGACGACAGGTGAGACCATTGCGCAAGGTCGATACGGCTTGCCAGTATTTTTGGCCTACATGCAATTCACTGTTCAAACCGTAATTGAAATGGCCCGGGAAGACGGTGGTTTCAAACCAGGCGACATGTGGATTCTGAATGACCCCTATATCGGTGGCAGCCATCTGCAGGACGTGCAGTTGATCGCCCCGGTGTTTGTGGATGGCGAACTCTTCGCAGTGATGGCCACCACGGGTCACTGGATGGACATTGGCGGCAATGTGCCGGGCGGCTGGGCGCCCAAAGCCACCGAAATCCACCAGGAAGGCATCATCATCCCGCCCGTAAAGCTCTATGAGGAAGGCAAGATCAACAAGGCGCTGGTGAGCATGTTCAAGGCCAACGTGCGACTGCCCACCGAAATTGCAGGTGACCTGGCGGCCATGTCAAACGTATTCTCGGTAGGAACCCGGGGCATTGAAGCACTGGTCAAAAAATTTGGGCGCCCAGTGTTGTCGGATTGCCTGAATGAAATGATCGCCTATTCCGAACGGCAGATGCGCTCCTACATTGGCGAATTGGCCGATGGCACCTACAGTTTCGAGGACTATTTCGACAATGATGGCATTGTCGATGCGCCGATTCCGATTCGACTGGCGATCACGGTCAAAGGCGAAGACATGCATTTTGATTTCACCGGCACCGGAATCACTTCTCGCGGGCCTATGAACATGTCGCGCAACACCACGCTGTCGTCGTGTTACGTGGCTATCAAACACATATTTCCCGATGTACCCGTCAATGGCGGCACGTTCAGGCCGATCCATTTCACCTTGCCCAAAAATACCCTGCTGTCGGCCGAGTACCCTGCACCGGTCGGCGGTTATCTTGACCCGGTGGGTCGCGTGATCGATGTGGTGTTCGGAGCCATGTCCAAGGTGATTCCCGACAAAGCCCCGGCTGCATTCTTCGGCACTACGGGCGTGGTCACGGTCAGCGGCACCCATCCACGCAGCAAGAACTATTTTGTGGGTGTGTTCCCTTACCCCGGTGGTTATGGTGCAACCAAAGCCAGCGACGGTTTAATCAATGGCACACCGCCCCAGTCCATGGCCAATTTCATGTCGCTTGAAATGTGCGAGCACCGGTTTCCTCTGCGCTTTGACCATTTCAGGATTCGCAACGACTCCGGCGGCGCGGGTTGGCACAGGGGCGGTTGTGGCACAGAATACGGCTTTACTGCCTGGTCCGATTGCATTGTCTCGGTGCTGGGAGACCGGGTGGATTACGCGCCTTTCGGCATTGTGGGTGGAGGCGCGGCTTTGGCAAACGTGGTTGAGTTCACCACGGCAGGAAAAACCTGGACACCCGAGCTGCGCAGCAAGCAGGAGAAGGAGCCATTTGTAAATGGTGATTCGTTCCGTGCCTCGTCTCCGGGTGGAGGCGGTTTCGGCAACGCGCTGGAGCGTGACATTGCAGCCGTGGAACGCGACCTGAACCGCGGATTCGTGAGCGCCGAGACTGCCGAAGCGACCTACGGGGTTGTGATTGATGAGGCGGTGCCATTGACAGCCGGCCATACCCGTTACCGGCTCGACCCCAAGGCAAGTGCTGAGCGTCGGAGCCGGTTGCAAGCCACGCCGGCCAAGGTTTGACTCTCTGACAACCCATCAAATTTAGGACACCAAAATGGACAGTGCTGGAAGTTGGGAATTGCCCGAAGACCTCAGAATGCTCAGGGACACGATCCGGCGCTTTATGGTCGAGGAAGTGAAGCCGGTTGAAGACAAGTTGCCGCACGATGCCTACACGCTGGAGCCCGAACCGCTCAAAGCCTTGCAGAAGAAGGCGCGCGATATTGGTCTGTGGTGTCTTGAAACACCTACAGAGCATGGCGGTGCGGGCCTGAGTCTGTTAGGCCAGTGTGTGGCTGCCGAAGAAACCGCCAAATGCCGCATGGGTGCCTACATCGCTGGGTGTGGTGCTTTTGGTTTCGATCCGCCAGTTGTGGCCTGGAAAGGCACACCCCACCAGCAGCGATTTGCCCGCGAAGACGTGGAAAACGGCAGCAAGGCCTTTGTCGCGATCAGCGAGCCCAGTGGAGGCTCTGACCCGGGCCGTTCGATCCAAACACGCGCTGAGCGTAAAGGTGACCGCTATGTGATCAATGGCACCAAGATATGGATCTCGGGTGCAAGTATGGCCAAGTGGGGCATCGTCTTTGCCCGCGTGGGCGAGAGCAAGGGGCGCGACGGCATCACCAGTTTCATTGTCGACAAGAGCCGGCCCGGCATCAGCCTGTCCAGGATACCAGTGATTCGCTCCTACTCACCCTATGAGGTGCACTTCGACAACTACGAAGTGCCCGTCGAGGACCGGCTGGGTGAGGAGGGCAAGGGCTTCGCTTTTGCCGAGGAATGGCTGATCCATGCGCGTCCACCCTACGCGGCGGCGACCATCGGCATAGCTCAGGCGGCACTCGATCTGGCGATCGAATGGGCATCACAACGAAAAACCTTTGGAAGCCTGTTGGCGGACAAGCAGGCGATCCAGTGGATGATCGCCGATTCCGAGGTGGAACTGCGTGCGGCAAGGCTGCTGGTCTATCAGGCCGCCTGGAACGCCGACCTGGGGCGCGATATCAAGGTCGATGCCTCGGTCGCCAAGGTGTTTGGTACGGAGGCGGCCGGGCGCGTGGTAGACCGATGTATCCAGATATTCGGCGGCATGGGCGTCGCCCAAGAGCTGCCGCTGGAGCGCTGGTACCGTGAACTGCGGATCAAGCGCATTGGCGAAGGCCCGTCAGAGGTGCACCGCATGGTGATTGCGCGCGACTTGCTCAGCGGCAAACGGGTTAGCTGATCATGTCTATTGACTTGAACGTCTCCGCTGAGGGCGTCGCCCTTATCACCATCAACCGGCCGGAAAGGCTGAACGCGATGGACGCCGAGCATTACGCGGGTCTATCGCGCGCTTGGTGCACCGTGCGTGACGACCCCGCAGTACGCGTGGCTATCGTAACGGGTGCCGGGGAAAGGTCGTTTACCACGGGTGCCGACATCAAGAGTTTCCTGACGGCGCCTGCCGAGTTGTCTGAAATGTGGCTGACTCAGCGCGACCAGTTGCTCAACCGTGGCTTGGAGGTTTGGAAGCCAGTGATCGCGGCTGTCAACGGGTATTGCCTGGGGGGCGGAATGACTCTGATGCTGGCTTGCGACATTCGAGTTGCCGCGACACACGCCACCTTTAATTTGGCCGAGGTGAAGCGCGGCGTGATACCGGGCAACGGCGGCACGCAACGTGTGCTTGATCAGTTGCCCTATCCGATCGCCATGGAAATGTTGTTGACGGGTGACACCATGGAGGCAGAAACGGCCGCTCGCTGGGGTTTGATCAACAAGGTGGTGCCCAAAGAGCAGCTCCTTGAGGTGGCTTTTGCATACGCAAAAAAGATAGCAGCCAACGCGCCTTTGGCTGTTCAGGCAGCCAAGGAACTGGCAGTACGCAGCCGCGAGATGGATCGTGCGACAGGTTTGCGCTTCGAAGCAGTGATCAATCGAATGTTGTCGATGACCGAGGATGCGAAAGAAGGACCGGCAGCGTTCGCCGCCAAACGCTCACCTGAATTCAAGGGGCGGTGAGCATGACCGGACAATACCCACTGGAAGGCCTCACGGTAGTTGACCTCGGGCAGATCTACAACGGGCCGTATTGCACCTTCCTCATGGCCATGGCCGGAGCAAGAATCATCAAGATCGAGGCCAAGGGTGGTGAAAACCTGCGCCGGCGCGGTGTGGTAGGCGGTGCGGCGTTGCCCTTTGCCATGCTCAACTCCAACAAAACCTTTGCAACGCTCAATCTGAAGACCGGGCGAGGCTGCGAATTGCTTCGCCAGATGGTGAAAAAAAGCGACGTGCTGGTGGAAAACTTTGCGCCGGGCGCGATGGAACGTCTGGGGGTAGGGTATGAAGCATTGCGGACCGTTAACCCCCGGCTCATTTATGGCTCAGGCTCGGGATATGGCCGCTCGGGTCCGAACAAGAACTATCCCGCCATGGACCTGACCGTACAGGCCATGGCCGGCATCATGAATGTGACAGGATTTGCGGATCGCCCGCCAGTCAAGGCTGGTCCGGCACTGTGCGATTTTTTCGGAGGCGTGCATCTCTATGGTGCCATCATGACCGCGCTGTACGAGCGTGAAAAAACGGGCGTCGGACGACTGGTCGAGGTGTCCATGCAAGAAGCGGTATACGCTTCACTGAGTTCCAATTTGGGACTGCACCACAGCATGGGCAACTCGGTACCGCCACGCACGGGCAACCGACATGGTGGCCTGGCGGAATCCCCTTACAACGTCTATCCCACTGTGGAAGGTCACATCGCCATCATCTGCGTCAGTGAAACGCACTGGAAGGGGTTGCTGAAAGCCATGCAGCGGGAGGACCTACAGACGGACGTGCGTTATGCCGACTTGAAGCGACGCGTGGAACACATGGATGAGGTGGATGAACTGGTCGCCGGATTCACTGCGAAGCACACCAAAAAGGCGTTGTTCGATCTGCTGATGAGCCATCGTGTCCCCTGCGCGCCCGTGCGCGACTTGGACGAGGTGGTCAACGACAAACACATGCATGCACGCCGCGCGCTGGAGTGGGTGGAGCACCCCATGTACGGGCGTGTATGTCTGCCCAATTCACCCCTTCGCTTCGACGGCGTTGAGCCGATGGCGATCCGCCCAAGTGGCGCGCTCGGCTGTGACAACGAAGAGGTTTATGGCGACTGGCTGGGCCTGCCGAAAGCCGAAATCGCCAAGTTGCAAGCCGAGGAGGTGATCTGAATATGACAAACAACCTGAGTGGCAAAGTTGTCATCGCCGGAGTTGGCCACACGGCCTTTGGAAAACATCCGGGCCGCGGGACGGTTTCGCTCAATGTGGAAGCGATCCGCAAGGCACTAGCCGACGCTGGAGTGGACAAAGGTCGGATTGACGGCCTGTTCGTCAAGGCTCCTACGTCGAAATTCGAGATGATGTATGCGCAGAAACTGGCGGAGGCACTGGGCATCGTGCCCCGCATTGGTGGTGTGTACGACCATGGCGGTGCCAGCAACATCAGCATGATCAGTTACGCCACGATGGCCATCGTGGCCGGGCAGTGCGAGATTGCCGTCGTCGCGTTGGCCGATAATCCGGCAACCGGCACGCGGCAGGCTTATGAAAAATCATACGGCGAAGATGGCAGCGGCCTGTTTGGCTGGTTCGGAACGCCCGCCGGTTACGCGATGATTGCCCAGCGGCATATGGGCCAATACGGCACCACGAGCGACCAATTGGGTGCCATTGCCGTTGCCTGCCGCAAGCATGGCGCAGCCAACCCCAATGCGCAGTTGCGCAAACCGCTGACGCTGGAGCAATACCGCGAGTCGCGGTTGATCGTTGCGCCGTTGCGACGCGACGATTGCTGCCTGGTCTCTGACGGTGCCGCTGCTGTGGTGTTGATGAGCGCCAAAAAAGCCGCCGAACTCAAGGTCAACAAGCCGGTGCCGGTGCTTGGTTTCGGGCAAGGCCAAACGTCCTGGGACGTGGCGTTGCGCCCAGACCTTACCACCACCGCCGCCAAGGTCTCGGCGCAGACGGCGTTCTCCATGGCTGGAATGAAACCCGCCGACATCGACGTGGCGCAAATCTATGACTGCTTCACTATTGCCGTGTTAATGACGCTGGAGGACTACGGCTTCTGCGCCAAAGGTCAGGGCGGACAGTTTGTTCAAGATGGACGTATCGAGCTGGGCGGCGAGCTGCCCATCAATACCTCGGGGGGTCTACTGTCGGAAACCGGCATGCCGGGCCTGCAATTGGTGATTGAAGGCGTGCGGCAGATGCGTGGCGAGTCTGTCAATCAGGTCAAGGGCGCGCGCACCTGCGCCGTGAGCAATCAGGGCGGCATCATGCACACCCATGCGACCTTGATACTGGGGCAATAACGTGAATGCGCCCATGAATACTCCCGTGAACACACTTACTGAAAAAACAGAAATTTCTGCGCCGGGCCCAGAGCGCGATGCGCTAAACACGCCCTATTGGGACAACCTTGCAAAGGGTGTACTTTCGTTTCAACGCTGCAATGCCTGCGGACATGCCTGGCTGCCAGCGCGGAGCGAATGTCCGCATTGCCTGGCAGATGACTGGCTTTGGATGCCTGCGGTCGGCGGAGCCAAACTCATCAGCTGGGTGGTCTACCACATGTCTTATCACCCGGCGTTTGCTAATCGCCTGCCGTACACGGTGGCAGTCGTCGAGCTGGACGAAGGGCCTCGACTGATCAGCAATCTTGTGAAGTCGGGCGACCTAGAATCGTTGAAGATCGACCAACGGCTTCGTTTGGTCATTGAAGATGAAGGCGGCAGCGCAGTCCCGCGCTTCGTCTTGGCTTGACTCATTCAGAACCGGTCTCGACCGCAAAGTAGGAACTCCATGCAACTGAGTTACAAACGCAAGACCTTGCTCGCAGGATTTGCGTTGTTCGCTTCCTTGGCGCATGCCCAAGCGGTCGATTTTCCAACGAGATCCCTCAAAATCGTTGTCCCGACTTCCCCAGGCAGCGGCTCCGACACCACCGCACGTTTCTTTGCCGAAGCCTTGACATCGTCCCTTGGACAACCCGTCATCGTTGACAATAAACCGGGTGCCAATGGCGTGATCGCCGCGATGGCCGTTAAGCAGGCACCGGCAGATGGCTACACGATTTTTTTGGGCACCAATACGCACATGGCGGTGAACCCCAGCGTGGTCAAAGATCTCCCTTACGACGCCGTCAAGGACTTCAAGCCGTTGACCGGCCTGGCACGCGGCATGATGTTATTTGTCGCACCGACAAATTCAAAAATCAACACGGTTGCCGATCTGGTGTCTGCCGCCAAAACCTCAAAGCAGCAGCTTAACGTCGGCACTTACACCGCCGGGTTCCATTTGTCCGCAGAATGGTTTGCAAGCACCAGTGGTGCCAGGAGCGTCAACGTCCCCTACAAGGGAGCGCCCGAAGTCTTCATCGCATTGATGGGTGACCAATTGGACTGGGCAGTCAGTGATTTGATCGCCGCTATGCCACAGGTCAAAGCCGGCAAACTCAAAGCGCTGGCCGTATCGGGTGACAAACGCCATTCAGACTATCCGGATATACCGACGCTCAAGGAGAGCGGTTACCCCGACTATGTGAACTACACCTGGACATCGATGTACATCCGCGCCGACACACCGGCAGGAGTAACTACCAGGCTGGTAGATGCGATGCACAAAATATTGGCAACCCCTGGGGCGAAGGAATTCATCGCCAAGATTGGTTCCGAGCCCATGCCGCCAGGTCCCGTGGAAATGCGCAAATTCCAAATAAGTGAAACGGAACGATTTCGACTGATTGCGAATGCGGCAGGGATCAAGCCTCAATGAGAAGTCAGGGAAAACGCAGCGACGCATGACGTCTGCACGTTGCGCAGGTGGTTTGTTGGAGCGACGGTAGCGACTATTATTAATCTTAGGAGATAGAAATGACTGTAATCAAGCGAATTTTTCAAGGGGCTGTTTGGGTTGGGATAGCCGCCGTGGCGCAAGGGGCATTTGCCCAGCAGGCGATCAAGATTGGTGCGCTCAATCCGTACAGCGGCCCCCTTGCGCTGTATGGCACCGAGGTCACACGAGGCTACGAACTGGCGGCAGACAAAGTCAATGCCGCAGGAGGTGTCCTGGGGCGCAAGATTGAGTTGATCCGGGGCGACGTGACCAACGCACAGCAGGGCATCACCACGGTTGAGCAATTGGTCACCCGCGACAAGGTCGACATGTTCGTCGGCACCTACATCAGCAGCATCTCGCTGACAGCCAGCGATGCCGCGCTGCGTTACAACAAGCTGTACTGGGAGACCAATGCAGTTGCACAGGTGCTGACTGACCGCAAGCTGCCCAACTTCATTCGCAGTGGCCCTGATGGCAGTGCTTTCGCCAATACATCATCGGCGGCTGTGCGCGACCTGATTGCTCCCGCATTGAAAAAGGAAATGAAGGGTTTGAAAATCTGGATCGAGCATGAAGAATCCATCTACGGCACATCGATTGCTCAAGGGCAAAAACGCATTTTGGAAGCCTTTGGTGCCAAGGTCGTAGGGGTCGGTTCACATGCTTCGAACACCATCGATCTGAACGACACGATATTGCGCGCCAAGAAGGCCGAACCCGATGTGCTGATCCAAACCGGCTACGTGCCCGACGGCAATCTGTTGTTGCGCACGGCGCGCGAACAGGGTTTCAAGCCAGGTGCCATCTTGTTCGTCGGTACTGGCGACACGCCTGAGACCTTGCAAGCCCTCGGTGCCGCTTCGATGGAAGGCATTCTGGTCGTCGGCTACCCGCGCAACGACATCAATGACAAATTTGGCCCAGGCAACAAGGCTTATCTGGAAGCATACCGCGCCAAATACAAGACCGATCCGGTTGCGCCTCAAGGAATGGCCGCTTATTCGGGGTTCTTGATCATGACCGAGGCCCTTAAAGCGGCTGGTAGCTTGGACATGAACAAGGTGCAGGCTGCAGCAGCCAAGATGGATATCGCGGAAAACGCTTACCCGTCCGGCTTCGGTGCCAAGTTCAATGACACCTTCCAAAACGTGCGCGCGCAGTTCACGGCGTCACAGTGGCAGGACGGCAAACTGGTGACTGTGTTCCCAAAGAGCGCCGTGATGCCGAACGCCACGCTTAAACCCCTAGGCCGACCTTAAATTCGTCGGCATGCCTTCTTCCTGCATGGACTGACTCCGGGCCATCTGCGTGGTTGATTTGATCCTTCATCATTTTCCGGCGTCACCGTTTTCGGAGAAGATTCGCCTGGTCTTGGGTTTCAAGGGTGTGCCCTGGAAGTCTGTGATCGTTCCGATGATGCTGCCGAAACCCGATGTGGTGGCGTTGACCGGAGGTTACCGAAAGACACCATTCCTCCAAATTGGGGCAGATGTCTATTGCGACACGGCTCTTATCGCAGAGGTTCTGGAAGCGATTGAACCGGAGCCTTCGCTTTTTCCGGGGGAGAGCGCAAGCCTGGCCCGTACCTTGGCCCAATGGGCGGACAGTACGCTATTTTGGGCAGCGATTCGATTTAACCGCGGCCCCAAGGGTACCGGTCAGAAGATCGGCGGCATAGCGCCTGAGATTGCCAAAGCGTTGTTGGAAGATCGCAAGGCAATGGGTTTTGACATGCACTGGGTTCGCCCCGAGGATGCCGCTGCTCCTTTTCAGACCTACCTGTTGCGCTTGTCTGAAATGCTGGGCAGGAAACTGTATTTAATGGGCAGCGCGCCCTGCATCGCAGATTTCGCGGCAGTTCATAGCTTGTGGTATCTCTACGCTCGACCGGGCGCAGCCATGAGCCTGGCTCACGTTGATGCGCCACTGCAGGAATGGATAACTCGAATGGTGGCGATTGGGCATGGGCAGCGAGAAGACATCGACGCCACGCAATCCATTGAAATGGCTGCACGCTCGCAGCCATTGCCGGTGGGCCAAGGGCTCCTGAAGGCAGATGCCTTCGTCGACGACCACGGCATTGCTTTGGGCAGCCAGGTTGCGATCTGTGCCGAGAGTTTCGGCCTTGAGCCGACCTTGGGCGAACTGATTGCTGCAACCGCCACGCATTACAGCCTGCGCCGCACTGACGCGAG
>JANOMD010000122.1:0-7203 GCA_031420135.1 Rhodoferax sp.
GCCTGCCGTTGGCGCTCCGCTTGAGCGAGGGGTTAGGCGGCACTTTCGCGGCCAGAAGACAGGAGTACCAACTGCGCATCGCGAGCTACCAGAGCGAAACCGTCCGCGGCTGGTCTGGATGAAAGGCGTTCGATAGTGCCACCGCACTCCATGCTGTGGCCTTCGCCGCCGCCGCCGCGTACGCATGCCTTGGGACTGCTTTGCCCTGATACGTCATCTCCACATCCGGGCGCAAATACGCCCTACTTGCTTCGCCGAGCGACGTGCAGTTTCGAGATTCTGAGTATGTGAGTCCCCTGTCTCGTACATCCAAGAGGCACAAGTCTGCGACCTCCGAGAACCGATTGGCCAGGCGCTCAAGCTCCTCATCCCTCGCTGATACGTCGATGCATCCGAGCAGCGCAAGCGTAAAGGGAGCGGCAAGAAGTAGGGACTTGTTCATATTGGTGGCGGAAGGGAGGACCTGCGGTTTGTGCCGCCTAACGTTCGAGCTAAGCGGGCGACGACGGCAGGACGCCAAGCCCGGACTGGTGAAAATGTACCGCGTACCACCAGGCCGGGCTTGGTGGCCTGCCGTTGGCGCTCCGCTTGAGCGAGTGGTTAGGCGTCATCGCGTTCACGTAGCAGTGCCTGTGGCGACAACCGCGACGATAGGGATCTCCAGGTGCCCATCACGCTGGTACCTTGCCGCGGCGCTTTCAAGGCCGCGCAGTATCGCCACTCGGTTGGCCTGGGGCTGCGAGCGAAGCAGTGAGGCGAGGCGAACAGTTCCGCTCTCAATGAGGTGTGTAAGCTCTGCGACTGAGCCCAGCAGCAGAGTGCGCCGCACCAAGGTGCAGTAGTCGGAAACCGGCTTGAACTGCGCCGCCTCAAGCAGCCTGATGCAGCCAGCAAGGGTATTGAGTCCACCATGCGGCGGAGTAGGAAGGCCGGCACCAGCGCTTCCGACGCCCCGCACAGCCTCGAGCGCGATTGCGTGCAAGGCGTGTTCATCCGGCGCTGCCCAAACCGTGAATGAGATCCTGCCACCCTTGCGGAGGACGCGTCGCGCCTCAGCGATGGCGCGCTCCGGAAATGGAAAGTGATGAACCCCAAAGTTGATGGTGACAATGTCGAAGCTGTTGTCGAAGTACGGTAGCGCCTCTGCATCAGCTTGCTCGAATCGAGCCGATGGGTGCAGGCTAACAGCTTCCGCCAGCATTGCAGCCGAGAAGTCAGTACCGATGGACTTGGCACCGCGCTCGCGAGCCAGCTCAGTAACGAATCCTGTACCGCACGCGACATCAAGATGGTCGTCGCCCGCCTTCAGACCGGCGGCGTCGAGCAGAACTTCGCCGTACGGGCGGGTAGCCGCCTCGAAGGTGGTTGCGTACGCGTTGGCGGCGCACTCCCACCCCGCATGTTCAAACTCGCGATACGGGTGGGGGGCGACGCTGGGCTTCACGGCTGCGGTTGTGCGCGGATGTCTGTAAAAGACGCCCAACGTCGCCCTTCAGCGGCGCGCCGCTTGCGGCGCGTCCGCTGCAAGGGCTGGTTCGGCCACAGGCGCTATTGGTTCAACGGGGGCACGCATGGCGCACTGTGAAAGCCGTGACCGTCTACTTCTTCGGCAATCCGGTGTCACGCAACACTTCGCAGACCTGCACACGGTACTCAACGTAGAAGTCCTTCCGGCCCTTCTTCTTCGCTTCGAGGTGCTCAGGATGCAGACTCCAGGCCCGTTGCGCCTCTACGGACTCAAACTCGACGATGGTAACTTTTTCGCCGTCTTCGGCAACGAAACCCTTGTGCGAGATGTATCCCGGCATTTGCGTCGCCAACGCGCTCATGCGGCTGGCCCACTGCATGTACTCCTGTTGAACCTCAGGCTTTACTCGAGAACGAAACACGGTAACGATCATCATGGTCCTCCCAAAAACGTTTTTGTCGTACTGCGTAAGGCGTCACGGTCGCTCCCGCCTCGTAGCGAATTGGCCTCATTCGCCATCAGGGGGTCGCCTCTCCTGGGGTCGAACGTCGCCATTGAGCGGCGGTCGACGAGCGAAGCGAGGAGGGAATGGCAAGCGGGCGAAGCGCGCTTGCGACCGTCCACTCGAATGGCTTGTTAGCCACCGCTCTTACCTGGGGCGCTAAGTGGTGCTGGCTGAGTGAGCGGTTTGCCCTTGTCAACGACGAAGGTGGTTGCAGCCCGCGCTACGCCTCCACCGACATTACGCGTTTCATGAATCACTCCTCTGGGGGTGTGATATGCCTCACCTGCACTGATGCGGCGAGGCTCACGCCCTTCGACGATCAGCTCCAAGGTCCCTTCAAGGACCAAAGCATATTCGTCTGCCCAAGGGTGTGAGTGGCGCCCGGTAGTGCCGCCAGGCGCAAACTCTGCTGACGCTACTACGGACTCTTTCTGGTCGTCTCCAGTCAGCGCGGAGCGCAAGTGAACCTTTGGAGTGAACCCTTGAGGCTGCGCGTAGGCGCTATCGACAGGCAGGCCAGCACACAAAAGGAACATTGCAGCTAAGACCAACAAATTCACTTTGGCACGCATCATTTGTATTCCTCCTAAACGTTTGCGCCCCCATGTCCCGTTCGCAAGGGCGAGGCGCGTGACCCTTGGCGATGGTTAACGTTCGGCGTCAGTCGCGCGCCGCTTTGGGCGCGTCGCTCTGCACGCTGCTGTTAGAGCGCACTTCAGCCGCCGGTTCTCCATCACCTGCTGCACCATGGTTGACTTTGAAGCTGAACACATCAGGGCGGCTGTAATGACCTCCGATGTCGATGACAGCTTTAACTGATCGGACCAGATCAAGAGATCCTTCGGCAATGAGGATGGTTTCCTCACCCTTCACCGGACCGGCAATAATTTCCCCTCTAGGGTCAATAATGCAGGAGCCGCCGTCGTGCTCGAACAGCACGGCTTCCCGGAACTCCTCGGGATAGTCGGCTTTTCGGTTGATCGCCGATGCGAGAATGACATAGGCGCCGGCTTGGGACGCGAAGGCGCGTGACAGAAGCGTCTGCCGTGGCCACAAACCCACCGGAGGTGGCGGGTCTGGCTCTCGCCCAGGCCAGGCTGCCACATGAATCTGCGTTCCTTGCATTGCCAACGCATATCCGGGAAGCATCATCTGATGCTCCCAGCAATTCAGACCGCTTATGCGGCCGTATGGACGTTCGTAGACGCGAAGTCCGGAGCCATCGCCTTCTCCCCACGCTGTGCGCTCGTGAAAAGTCGGTTTGAGTTTGCGGTGCTTGCCAAGGATCTCGCCGTCGCGGCTGATGAAAACGAGAGTGCAGTACACAGTACTCTTGGTTCGCTGGTCCAACTCGGCCACGCCGATTGCTACGTCGAGCTTCGCCTTTCGCGCCGCCGCACACAGGCGCGCTATTTCCGGCCCGGGGACCTCGACCGCGGCAGCGAGATAGGCCGCTCCAGCGCGCAAACGAGCTGGCGTCGGTGGCGTAAAAGCAAACATGGGATAACCGGGAAGCCATGACTCGCCGAAGGCGGCGAAGGTTGCGCCCTTCTCTGCGGCACTAGCAATGAGGCGGCAAGCTTTTTCCGTCGATGCTTCTCGGTCAAAGTGGACCGGCGCTGCCTGGATCGCAGCCAATACGAAGTTCGTCATTGTGGCTCTCCCTTGTCGCTCGTTGCGGTGCGAAAGTGCGCTCTAACGTTGCAATGTAATGCATCCATAAAAATCTTCCAAAAGCGTTATCCAGTAAAGGTTTCAAGCCGTATAACTGTTTATTTATCCAGTTATAATTTAAGTCATGAAACCCGGCAACGTGCCTTTGAAGTCAATCCGCCTTCTGGACCAGGTTTGGGAGCGCATCCGTTACTTGCACTATAGCCTGAGCACTAAAAAAGTCTACCTTTATTGGGTGAAATTTTTCATCCGCTGGCATGGGCGCGATGGTCGCATGAAGCATCCGCGCGACATGGGGCCGCATGAGGTTGAGGCCTTTCTGACCATGCTGGCGACTGAGCGCAAGGTGTCCGCGTCCACGCACAACCAGGCCTTGAGTGCCATTCTGTTTTTGTACCGCGAGGTGCTGGCCATCAAACTGCCTTGGCTGGAAGACATTGGCCGCCCGTCGCAAAAGCGCCGCATCCCCAGTGTGATGACGCGTGACGAAGTTGCTGGCTTGCTGGCTCAGATGGAAGGCGAAACCGCGTTGCTGGCGCGTCTGCTATACGGCACCGGCATGCGCTTGATGGAAGGCATTCGCCTGCGCGTGAAAGATGTTGATTTCGACCGCCTCGTGATCATCGTGCGTGAGGCTAAAGGAGGCAAAGACCGGGTTGTGATGCTGCCGCTACAGTAGCGCAGCGCCCGGCAAACCGTCGAAATTGGGGTCAGAGCCCAAATTTTCTCGGCTGAACGCCGACCCTGCGGGTGCTTCGCTTCGCTTGCAGAAAAATCGCGGTCTGACCCCAATTTGGGCTTGGAGGCGCTGATTTTTAAATGCCCCTCAAACCGAATACAACCGCGCCCGAGCCGAATCCGCAATCGCAACCTTCACCGCCAAAGGCGGTCATCAATACAACCGAACCGCGGTGTCGAAGTGCTTGCCTCCGCGTACCCGGCGCCGCGAGCAAGGACGGATTCAACAACCGGGTTTTGGAATTGTTTAGTTGCTATATAGTTAGTAGCAAACTATCTATATGGTACTAGAGCTATAGGCCTAAAACATCCATTTTTTGACAAAATCGACGTAAAATCACCCTAATATACCCATATTGGGCATATTAGGGCGATTTTCGGCGTTCAAGCCTGATCGGGCACGGCCGCTTTGACCGGGTCTTCGCCGTCCACGTCATCGCCCATCACGATGTCTCTGGAAAAAAGCTCGATCGCGGTCCTGGCGACCTGGCTGGTGTCGAAGTAGGCATAGGCACCCACGCCGACGGCACCGACCAACGGCAAGAAACGCGACACGCCTTTGCCGACCATGCTCTGGGTGATTTTGAACCCCAGTTTTTTGACGGCAGATTGCACAAACGCCGACGACACACGCTGCACCAGAACGCGTTCGCCCACGCGCATGACCACATCACGGAACAATTGCGCCGAGACGTGTTTGAACATGCAGTAAATCATCTGCTCGCGCCCCATGGTGGCACTCTTGCCGTAAACGCCGGCGATGTCCGACACCATCTGAGTCTGGAGCTTCCACACCGAGACCAGTTCGGGCAGCACCGTTAGCCAGCCAAAAAAACCGGGTGGCAATGCCATGGAACTGGCCAGCAGACTGGCCCGGCGCGACGCGGCGCGGCCGATGGCGTGGGCGCGGATGCGCGGGTGTTCAACTGCTGACTCGCGCGACGCGGGAACGCGCAGTACCAGGTCGAGCAGGGCGTTTTCAAGCTTCTGGCGCGGCGCTGCCAGATAGGGCGTGAGAGCGCGCGATTTGGATGCCATGGCCGGATTATGGACGCTCTGGACACGCCCTGCTGCTCAGGTGATATCGACGGTGTGAATTGAAAACTGGCCGCTGCGACGGTCGGCAAAATAGTGTTCGAGCGTTTCCTTGACGGTTCTGAAGGCGATTTCGCCCCAGGGAATATCGGCCTCCAGAAACAGTTGCGTTTCTATCGTTTCTGCACCGGGGTCAAACTGGTCGCTCAGCAGGCGCGCCAGGTAAAAAACATGAACCTGCCCAACGCGGGCCACGTTCAGGATCGAAAAAAGGCCCTCCATTTCAAACTCGGCACCGGCTTCTTCCACGGTTTCGCGCGCCGCCCCCTGGGCCAGGGTTTCATCCAGCTCCATGAAACCGGCAGGCAGGGTCCATTTGCCAAAACGTGGCTCGATATTGCGCTTGCACAGCAGCACCCGGTCTCCCAAATGGGGCACGGTGCCCACCACATTGAGCGGGTTTTCGTAATGGACGGTGTGGCAGTTGGGGCAAACTGCGCGGTGTTTGGTGTCGCCGTCGTCCGGAATTCGGTACACCACTGCGGTGCCGCAATTTTTGCAGTGTTTGATAGGGCTTCTGATCATTGAGGGCAGTGTAATTCCATCTCTGAATCAAAAAAGGGCTCCGTCAGAGCCCTTGTCGAGTGCCCTGAATGGGTCAGGCCTTTTTACCGGCACCGGCCTTGCCGTGTTTTTCGATCAGTGCGCGCGCGCCATCCACCAGCTTGCGGCCGTCAAAGCCCCGCTTGTTCATGTCTTCAATCCACTCGACTTCGATGGCCCGGGATTTGCGGCGGAAGTTCTGGGCTTCTTCGGCACCCACTGTGAAGATTGCGTTGCCGCGGTCACTGGCAGCCTTGCGCCCAGCGGCGTCGCCGGCCTGCTGTACTTTGCCCAGCCAACCCGATGTCTCCAGGCCGGAATTCGCATCGATCACCTTTTTCAAATCAGGCGGCAGCGAGTTGTACTTGGCCTTGTTCATGGCCATCACAAACGTGGTGGTGTAGAGTGCGCCGCCTGCCGGGTCAAACTCGGCGGAGAACTTGGTGAGCTCGTGCACCTTGACCGATGGCACTACCTCCCACGGGATCACGCAGCCGGTGATGGTGCCTTTGCTCAAGGCATCGGGAATGCTGGGCAGCGGCATGCCAACCGGCGTGGCACCCAGGGCACCAACCAGTTTGGTGACCTGGCGGGTGGGGGCGCGAATTTTCAGGCCCTTCATGTCGTCCACCGATTTGACGGCTTTGTCGGACGTGTGGATCACGCCCGGGCCGTGCACTTGCAGGGCGATCACCTGCACGTCCTTGAACTCGTCCGCAGCGAACGTCTGGGTGTATTCCCAATAGGCTTTGGACGTGGCCTCGGCGTTGTTCATCATGAAGGGCAGTTCGAACACTTCAACGCGCGGGAAGCGCCCCGCGGTGTTGCCGGGCAGGGTCCAGACCACATCGACCACGCCATCGCGCGCCTGGTCGTAAAGCTGCACCGGCGTGCCGCCCAACTGCATCGCCGGGTAGGCTTCGAACTTGATTTTGCCGCCGGAATCTTTTTCAACCTTGTCCATCCAGGCCTTGTGCATGTTCAGCCAGACGTTGGACGTGGGTGGCATGAAGGTGTGGAATTTCAGGGTGACAGTGGCCTGTGCCATCGACAGCGCGGGCGCAGCCAGGGCGGCGACGCCGGCAGTTTTGAGTAGGGTGCGACGTTGAATCATGGGAAGGGCTCCGGCGTTTGAAAAATTGGATTCACAAGGTTTTACTGAAGTGAAGGTACCGCAGGC
>JANOMD010000123.1:0-2166 GCA_031420135.1 Rhodoferax sp.
GGGCTTGGCGTGCGCGTAGATTTTGGTCTTGGCCACGGGCCGGGCCACAGCGGCCTGGGGCGGCCAGGCGAACAGTGCGCGTGCCGAAACGGATGGCAGAGCGCCTGGCGCCGGGGCTACCAAACCTCCAGCCTCAAGCGATGAGTTAGTCCTTCGGCCACCTGTACAAACGCCTTGTCACGACTGACCAGCGTTGCATCCACCGTTAGCGCATGGGCGGCAATCATCATGTCAAAGTCGCTCAGGTTGATGCCTTTGGATTCCAGCGTGCTGCAAAACTCGCCGTAGCAAGTGGCAACCTGCTCATCCCACGGCAGCACGTCCATGCGCAGCAGGACTTGCCTCAAGGCGTTTTTTAACCGCGCTGGCTGCCCTTTGCGGTGCAGCCCGTATTCCAGTTCCGCCAATGTGACGCTGGAGATCACCACTTGCCCCACGGGCAGTTGGGTCAAGCGCGCCAGCAATACGGCATCTCGCCCCTGCATGATGTGACTGACTACGTTGGTGTCTAGCATGTAGCGCTGGCTCATTCCTTCCAGCCCTCAAAGGGGTCGCGGCGTTCGTGGCTTTGGCGACGCTCAATCAGGATGTCCTCGTCCTTGTTGTGTGCCACCACGTCTAGCAGGCCTTGCCAGTCCGTCGGTTTACGTGACAGCACCACATCGCCCGTGGCCGGGTCGTGGCGGATGAAGACCTCTGACACGTCAAAACGGAACTCCAGCGGCAGGCGAACCGCCTGACTGCGGCCGGTGGCAAATATTTTGGCGGTTTGATGCATTGTGATCCCCTTAATTAGATGGTATATCTCATGATATGCACCAAAGCCATGACTGTCAACATTCAGGCGTTTTCTACACGGCTTGAATCACTAAAAAGCTGACCAGCTCAAAGTCTTTAATGCCGGTCAGGTTTTGGGTCAACGCGCTGGTTTTGCCCGGCGAAAACAGGCTGTCCACTTCCTGCTCTTGCTGGCGCTCAATCATGGAGTGGATGGCCTGATCCAACAATGATGAGTACACCTTCATGTTGCGGCCATCGTCAGTGGCTTTATTGAAGGGCTCAAACACGGCAGGCACCGGGTCAACCCGGCCTTTGCAGGCCGCGCGTGCCAGGTCCAGCAGGGTTTTGACTTCGGTGTGGTCGGCAATCACGCTGCCGTCCATGCCGATATAGACCAGGTAATAAGGGTGCAGCCGGTTTTTCTGCGGAATGAGTGATGACGAAGGCCCAGCCATTCCAGTCAACACCCGGTTGCGCAAAGTAAAAATCACGCCGGGCAACAGGCCCTTTTCAACATTGGCAGGCACCACGGCATGCAAGCCATTGGGCAGGCGGGACAAATCACCCTCCGCGCCATCCGCGCCATCCGCGCCATTGGCTTTGACGTAGTTCAGCAGGTCCATGCGAAAGTCGTTGAGCCCCAGATCGGTGATGGACACCCCGGTTTTGAGGTCTTCCATTTCAATGACTTCTTCCTGCAGGCGGCGCAATTGCTCCTTGCGGTAGGCCACGTCATTGGACTGGGCAGACAGCACGTTGTCATCGCCCGTGGCGGTCACGTCGGCAATCATCATGCGGCTTTCGACCCGCTCTTTCAGGCGGATGTATTCGTCCAGGCTGATATCGGGCCAGTAGTTGACCAACTGGATGCGCGCATTGGGTGAGCCAATGCGGTCCACGCGGCCAAAGCGCTGGATGATGCGCACGGGGTTCCAGTGGATGTCGTAATTGATGACGGTGTCGCAGTCCTGCAAATTCTGGCCTTCGGAGATGCAGTCGGTGCCAATCAACACGTCGATTTCGCCGGGCTCATGGGGCATGGTCAGCGCTTTTTCCTTGGCGCGCGGCGCAAAAAGCGTGAGCAGGGTCTGAAAATCCACACCCTGGCGCGGGTTCGCAGCCAAGCGCAGTGTGGTCTTGGGCTCAGACGAACCGGTGACTTTGCCGGTGTGGATGCCGTGCCTCTGGAGCAGGCCAGGGGCCAGGTTGTCGTAAAGGTAGTGGGCGGTGTCGGCAAAGGCCGTGAAGATAAGCAGCTTGCGGTTGCCGGGATTAATGGGGTTGGCCAGCTTGTGCTCTATCTGGGCTTTGAGGTGTTGGAGTTTGGCGTCTTCTGCCGGGGTGATTTTGGCCATCTCCGCCAAAAGCGCTTCAATCACGCCCAAG
>JANOMD010000124.1:0-3874 GCA_031420135.1 Rhodoferax sp.
CAGGCCCTTGCTGGAATGCACGGTCATGAGTTGAACGGCGTCTTGCCCGGCTTTGGCCTGGTTGTCGCCCGACTCCAGTGCCGCATGCGTCAGGAAGGCGGCCAGGGGCGAGAGGGTCTCACCGGTGTCAGCGTCGGGGGCAGGCAGTTCTTCCGGCGGTCGATTCGGATCAAGTCCCTGGCTCACCGGTGATTGCGTCAGCACTTGGCCCAACTCATCCACCGGCAATGCCACCGCGTCGCGGCCAAAGCCTTCCTGGGTCACAAAGCTCTCAGCGGCGTTGACCAGCTCTTCCAGGTTTTCGATGCGATCAGCCCCCTCACGGTCGGCCTTGTAGTGCTCAATCAAGCCGCTGTGATCCAACACCAGCACAATGATTTCGCGCAGCGTCATCGCCGCAGACTGTTCGCGCAGCACATCCAACTTGGCGACAAACGCGCCGATATTGGCACCTGCTTTGCCGCTCAGTGCACTGACTGCGTCGTGCAGTGAACACCCAGCCGCCCGCGCCACGTCCTGCAACTGCTCAACGCTGCGGGCCCCAATGCCGCGCGGCGGAAAGTTGACGATGCGCATGAAGCTGGTGTCATCGTTCGGGTTCTCCAGAATGCGCAAATACGCTAGTGCGTGCTTGATTTCAGCCCGTTCAAAAAAGCGCAGCCCGCCGTAGACTTTATAGGGCAAGGCGGCGTTGAAGAGCGCAGTTTCAATCACGCGGCTTTGCGCGTTACTGCGGTACAAAACGGCAATTTCCTTCCTTTCGACACCTTCACGAACGAGCTGCTTCATCTCGTCAACCATCCACTGCGCCTCGGCAAAGTCGCTGGTTGACTCGTACACGCGTACCGGCTCGCCCGGGCCTTGGTCGGTGCGCAGGTTCTTGCCCAGGCGCTTGCTGTTGTGGCCGATCAGCGCATTGGCTGAATCCAGAATATTGCTGCCGCTGCGGTAGTTCTGCTCCAGCTTGATCTGGTGCCTGACCTTGAACTCACGCACAAAATCCGCCATGTTGCCCACGCGCGCGCCGCGAAAGGCGTAGATGCTCTGGTCGTCGTCACCCACGGCCAGCACGCTGCCAGTGGGGTTAAAGCTGTTCTGCTCCAAACCGATCCCCCCCGCCGCGTGTGCGCCCGTGCCTGCCAACATCTTGATCCACGCATATTGCAGCTTGTTGGTGTCCTGGAACTCATCAATCAGGATATGCTGGAAGCGCCGCTGGTAGTGTTCCCGGATGGGGTCGTTGTCCCGCAGCAGTTCGTAGCTGCGCAACATCAGCTCGCCAAAATCAACCACACCCTCGCGCTGGCACTGTTCCTCGTAGAGCTGGTAGATTTCGATTTTCTTGCGACTGTCCTCACCCTGCACTTCCACCATGTTGGGGCGAAGGCCGTCCTCCTTGCAGCCCGCAATGAACCATTGGGTCTGCTTGGCTGGAAAGCGTTCATCGTCAACACCAAACTGTTTGTACAGGCGTTTGATGGCACTCAGCTGGTCCTGCGTGTCCAGAATCTGAAACGTCTGCGGCAGATTGGCGATTTTGTAATGCGAGCGCAAAAGCCGGTTGCACAGCCCGTGAAAGGTGCCAATCCACATGCCGCGCACGTTCACCGGCAGCATGGCCGAGAGGCGCAGCATCATCTCCTTGGCGGCCTTGTTGGTGAACGTCACGGCCATGATGCCGCCAGGCGACACCAGTCCGTTTTGCAGCAGCCAGGCGATGCGGGTGGTGAGCACGCGGGTTTTGCCCGAGCCCGCACCTGCCAGAATCAGCGCGTGCTCGCTAGGCAACACCACCGCCGCGCGTTGTTCGGGGTTGAGGTTTTGCAACAGTGGCGACTCTGGCACGGCTGCTGTACCAACTTTTGATTTGACGTCTGGGAACATACGCCCATTGTAGGAATCCGTAGATGCCTTTTTTTAACAAATTTTGGGCTTTGGCATGCGTGGCAGCGGCCACCTTGTGTTCCAGCCAAAGCGCATGGGCACAGTCGTCCTGCTCCAGCGATGGCCAACGCTCACCAACGGCCCTGTTGGAGCGCTTCATCAACGCCGATTGCGATGCGTGCTGGGCCGACCCGGCCACCCCAAAACCCAGGGCAGGCGAGCTGGCGCTGGACTGGATCGTGCCCAGCGTCAATGGCGACGATGCACCACTGTCCGCCGCCGCCAGCCGCGACGCGCTGAACCGGCTTCAAGCGGCAAAGCAGCCGGCACCGGTCACGGCGTTCAACCTGAGGCGACCGACCGTCGCACAACCACTGCCGCTGCGCGTCGCCCGAGGCGTCGCTCTGGGCGGTTACATCGGCGCGTCGATCGAACTGATGCCCCCTCGCGTCGCGATGCAGTCGATTTACCCCATGACTGCCCGGTTGCTATTGATTGAGCAGATTCCTGCCGGGTCTGACGGCACACCCGTCGCGCGCAATCTTGTCAGAAATGCGCTGGAAATCACTTGGAGCGGACCGGGTGCAAGCGCGCCCCAGGCGAATGCCCGACAACGGCTGTACGAATCGCGCCCGTTGAGCATCCCGCAAGGTGCCAATCCGGATCGCCTGCGGGTGGTGGGCTGGGTGGAAGATGCCAACGGCAAGGTCATCGCCAGTGCGGCAAGTGTTTGCGTTCAGTAGCGCGCGCACAGCTTGGATTTGGACCAGAGTCGTCAGGATAATTTGCTATATTATAAGTAGCAAACTATCTATATAATACTAAAGCTAGAGGCATATTCTCTTCCTAAATCGATAGAAATCGCCCTTTTGGGGCCGAATTCTGATTTATTCATATCACAGGTGATATTATTTTTTCAACGATTCAACTGCAAGGGAAAGCCTCGGCCCCGCATCCGCGCTGCCACGACGCAGGCGAATCCATCGCTGGATCAATCCCGTAGAATCAATCACCGGGCCCAAGCATTTGTGGCCCGGTTTTTTTTGCCCGCGTTCTGGGGCCTCTGGAGCATGTGCCATGGAAATTTTTGACTACGACAACATTCTGCTGCTGCCACGCAAGTGCCGCGTGGAAAGCCGCTCTGAATGCGACGCCAGCGTGAGCCTGGGCGGGCGCAGCTTTCGCTTGCCTGTGGTGCCGGCCAACATGAAGACGGTGGTTGACGAACCGATCTGCACCTGGCTGGCGCAGAACGGCTATTTTTATGTGATGCACCGGTTTGACCTGGACAACGTGGCGTTCGTCAAAACGATGAAATCCAAAGGGCTGTTTGCTTCAATCTCCCTGGGCGTGAAGAAGCCGGATTATGACGTGGTGGACCAACTGGCGGCGCTGGGCCTGGTGCCCGAGTACATCACCATCGACATTGCGCATGGGCATGCCGACAGTGTCAGGAACATGATTGGCCACCTGCGCGAGAAAATGCCTTCCACCTTCATCATCGCCGGCAATGTGGCCACACCCGAAGCGGTGATTGACCTGGAAAACTGGGGCGCGGACGCCACCAAGGTGGGCGTGGGCCCGGGCAAGGTCTGCATCACCAAGCTGAAAACGGGCTTTGGCACCGGCGGCTGGCAACTCAGCGCCGTGAAGTGGTGTGCCCGCGTGGCCACCAAGCCCATCGTGGCCGACGGCGGCATTCGCGACCATGGCGACATTGCCAAGAGCGTGCGCTTCGGCGCCAGCATGGTGATGATCGGCTCGCTCTTCGCCGGCCACGAAGAAAGCCCGGGCAAGACCGTGGAAGTGGACGGCAAGCTGTTCAAGGAGTACTACGGCTCGGCCAGCGATTTCAACAAGGGCGAGTACAAGCACGTGGAAGGCAAGCGCATTCTGGAGCCCATCAAGGGCAAACTGGCCAACACGTTGATCGAAATGGAGCAGGACGTGCAAAGCTCCATCAGCTACTCCGGCGGCAAGAAGCTGATGG
>JANOMD010000125.1:0-34546 GCA_031420135.1 Rhodoferax sp.
AGGCGTTTTCCTGGTGCAGCGCGCTCACCTCTTCGGGGTGCGTGCTGGCGCTCACGTTGGTGTAGCCGGTCTCGTTCAGCAACTGTTCCAGCAACTGGACGTTGGCTTCCTGGTCATCCACGATCAGGATGCGCGCCGCCAAAATATCACTCGTTTCAAGCATGGTAATGTGTCCTTGGGTTCAGTTCAGGCCCGCGATTGCGGCAATCAGTTTGCCGTCCCAGCAATCGGTGAGCGAGCGCCAAAAAATTCAGGAGCCGCAGATACGCGTCCAGCCCGCCTGCCGAGCCGCCCACACACACCACGGGAAAGTTTTTCATGTCAATGACCCCAATTGGCTGAGCGACT
Source organism: Rhodoferax sp. (assembly GCA_031420135.1). Classification (GTDB taxonomy): domain Bacteria; phylum Pseudomonadota; class Gammaproteobacteria; order Burkholderiales; family Burkholderiaceae_C; genus JANYCG01. The sequence continues at coordinate 349 of JANOMD010000125.1, forward strand.
CGGTAGCGTCCTGGACCTGGTCCTGGTCCTGCTGATCCAGCTTGAGGGCCAGGTCCAGCATTTGCATGAGGTCTTTGACCCGGATCGGCTTGGTCAGGTAGGACCAGCACCCGGCGTCCAGCCCGGTCTGGATGTCGCCGGGCATGGCATTCGCGCTGAGCACGACCACCGGAATGTGGGCCGTCAGCGGGTCGTTCGCCAGAATCCGCAACAGGTCAATGCCGCTGATGCCAGGCAGGTGGGTGTCCAGCAAAATCACGTCCGGCATGGCGCTTCTGGCCAGCGCCAGCCCGCTGATCCCATCCTGCGCGCACAGCAAGCGCACGTCCGGGCGGCGCGCCATCAGATCCTCCATCAGCAGCCGGTTGGCGGCGTTGTCTTCCACATAGAGCAGCGTGTACAGGCCGGCCCGGTTGCGTCTGGAAGGGCTACCCAGACCAACGCCTGTTCCGGCCGTCAATCCGGGTTTCAGTCCTGCCCTTGCGGCCGCCTTTGTGCGGTTGCCGGTTTGGTGCTGGACCGGTGCATTTGCGGGGGTGTCTGCATCCGCCTGGGAATCGTGCTCGCTCACCCGCTTCATCTCGATCCAGAAAACGCTGCCTTTGCCGACCGTGCTGTTCACGCCGATGCTGCCACCCATCAACTCAATCAACTGTTTGGTCATCACCAGCCCAATGCCGGTGCCGGGCTCTGACCGGCTCTCTTGCCCAAGTCGGTTGAAGGGCTGAAACAGTTGGCTGATTTTTTCCGCTGTCAGGCCGCAGCCGGTGTCTTCGATGCAGATGCGCAGGCGCCCGGGGCTGTCGGCCTGGTCGGTGGTGAAGGAAAGCTGAACGCCGCCCCCCTCAGTGTTGTACTTGATGGCGTTGGTCAGCAGGTTGATGAGCGCCTGTTTCAGTCGGGTCGGGTCAGCGTGCACATAGGCCAGCGCTGGCGCCTTCTCGAATTGCAATCTGATGCCACGGCGCTTCGCTTCCACTTCGACCATTGCCTCGCACTCCAGCAGTACCGTCGCAATCGGCACGTGCTGCATCTCGAGCTTCAGCTTGCCCGATTCGATGACGGCCAGGTCCAGGATTTCATTGATCAGCTCCAGCAAATACCAGCCGGCTTTGAGAATCTGCTCCAGGCTGCGCTTTTGCCCCGGCGTGGGCACCGGGTTGCCGGCCTCCAGCAGTTGCGCAAAGCCCAGAATGGCGGTAAGCGGCGTGCGCAACTCGTGGCTCATGCCGGAGAGAAATTCCGATTTGGCCAGGTTGGCTTTTTCAGCCAGCACCTGTGCGTCGTGCAGCTCAGCGTTTTTGTGCAGCAGCACCTGTTCCAGAAACTGCCGGTCTGCCTCAGACTGTTTGCGCTGCGTGATGTCCGTGAACACCACGCCCACCGCTGGCCGGTCTTTGGAGCCGGTTCGAAACGCGTAAAGATCGAACCAGCGATCCACCACTGCGGCATGCTGGCTGGTGCGCACCGCCTCGCCGGTCAAAGCCACATTGGCGTAAAGCTCAATCCATTGACGCTTCAGGCCTGGGGCGACGGCAGTCCCCAGTCGTCCGACGACATTCGACAATCCGGACTGAGCCTCGAATCTCGGATTGACCGCCAGGTAGCGATAGTCAACCGGGTTGCGGTGTTTGTCCCACACGATTTCAAGGATGCAATAGCCTTCGTCAATCGAGTTGAACAGCGAACGGTGGACTTCCTCGGACTCATACAGCTTCTCTTCAGCCTGCTTGCGGTCCGAAATGTCGTTGATGACGACCAGCAGGCACGGCGCGTCATCGTCATCGCCCTCGGCCGTCACTGCCATGCGCACCCAAAACACAAATCCTTCGGTGTTGACCATCTGCACATCCCGTTGATCGGGCTGCCGGGTCTGCAATATTTGCTGGGTAAACAGGTAATGCGCGTCGCGGTCTTCCTTCGCAATGAAGCGGCGCAGCGGCTTGTTGACCAACTGGCTGCGCGGCAGGCCCAGCAGGTCGGCGGCTTTCAGGTTGAGCTGCAGTATTTCCCCGGTCTGGCCCAGCGTCAGGTAGCCCACTGGCGACAGGTCATACAGGTCAAGGTAACGGGTCCGCTCGACTTCCAGCGCCACCTGAGCCTCGCGCAACTCCTCGTTTTGCATCTCCAGCTCAATCTGGTAGACCTGCAACTCGTGCAGCGTTCTTCGCATCGCAGCCGCGTCAAGCTGCTCGCCGACACGCGGTGGCGGGGGGGGGCGGGCGCGGGCAATTTCATCGGCCCGTTCCCGAAGCATTGCCAATTTCTCTTCAGGGGTTTGCATGGCCAGCTCCCAGGCGTTCGGTGGTGGCAATGGCATACACATCGCCGGACTCATTGATGAGTGCGGTGGAGTGCAGCGACACGTTCAGCACCTTGCCATCCTTGGCCAGGCGCTGGGTCTGGTAGGGCGCCAGAACTGCTGACTCGCTCAGTTCACGCACCCGGCCGAGCGCTTTGGCCTGCTGCGCTTTGGGAATGCGGTCACGCACGTTCATCAGCAGCGCCTCGGCTTCGCTCCAGCCGTACATCCGCACCGCGCCAGGGTTCCAGGCGGTGATGCGGCCCGCCAGGTCCTGCACGGTGATGGCATCAAAGGCATCGCGCACCACCACCGCCAGGCGCAACAGCGCATTGGCTTGTTGCAGCGCATCGCGTGCGCGCACGGTCTCGGTGATATCCATAAAGGTGATCACCACGCCTTCAATCACATCGTCCAGCGTGCGGTAGGGCAGGATGCGCAGGGTGAACGATTTTCCATCGGCGTTTTGCACATCCGTCTCATGCGGCACCAACGTGGCCAGCACCTTCTTTGCATCCTCTACCAGCCGCGAATAACCGTTGAGGTTGGAGACAATGTGGGCAATCGGCCGCCCGATATCACTCAAAATAAGGTTGATGATCTGCGTGGCAGAAGGCGTGAAGCGCAGGATGCGCAGCTTTTGGTCGACAAACACGGTGGCAATGCCGGTGCCGGCCAGCAGGTTGTTCATGTCGTTGTTGGCGCGTGAAAGGTCGGTCACTTTGCTTTGCAGCTCGGTGTTGACGGTGGCCAATTCTTCGTTGATGGACTGCAATTCCTCCTTGGAGGTTTCCATCTCTTCGTTGGTGGACTGCAACTCCTCGTTCACTGACTGCATTTCCTCGTTGGACGACTTCAACTCTTCGTTGGAGGTCTCCAGCTCTTCATTGGCGGCGTGCAGATATTCTTCCTTGGCCCGTAGCTGTTCTTTCAGCTCAGCAATTTGGGCGGCCGCGCCAGCATTGATCGTATTTGGATCGGCGGTTTGCGCCTGGCCTGCTTCGCGGGCGGGCGCACCTGCGGATGTACTGTGGGACGCGGCGGCCTGAGTGATAGGCAATGACGGGCTGGCCGCCTCCTCCAGCATCACCAGAAACAGCGGTGTTTCCAAGAGCGAGCCGCTACTGGACGCGATCGGGCAGATGGTCAGGTTGGCCCCGGTGAAATGGCCATTGGTCTTGACGCGCAAGCCCACGTATTTCACCCGCTCTTTGGCCAGCACGGCGCGGTGCAGGGCCTTGGTGAGTTCGGGCTTCAAGCCTTCGCGCGCCATTTTCAGGATGTTGTTGATACCGGCGTTGCCCTGCGTTGGCTCCAGGTACAGGCCAGTGCGCCCGTGCAAATAGAGAATGTCACCCGAACTGTTGACCAGTGCCGCCACCGGCACCACCTCTTGCAGCAGGGTTTGCTCGGTCAATTCCTTCAATGACGGCTTGGGGCTGGTGGCAGCCTTGCCAGAGGCCAGCAACTGGGCGGGCTCGCGTGTGCCCAATGGCGGCGTGCTGGCCAGGAAGCGATCCAGTGCGGCGCGCCGGTTGCTCTGGAAGTCTTCCTTGCGCTGGTACAGCTTGGCTTTTCTATCCAGCACGGTAAACAGGCTGGCAAAGTCTCCGAGGGTCTCTGACGTGCCCAAAAACAGCATGCCACCCGGTGCCAGCGCGTAATGAAACAGCGAGATCAGCCTTTTTTGCAATTCGCCACCCATGTAGATCAGCAGGTTGCGGCAGCTCACCAGATCGAGCTTGGAGAACGGTGGGTCTTTGATCACGTCATGTTCTGAAAAAATCAGCATGTCGCGAATGCTTTTTTGGATGCGGTAGGCGCTGCCGTCCGGCTCAAGCTTAAAAAAGTGCGCCAGGCGCTCGGGCGATATATCTCCCGCAATACCGGCCGGATACACGCCCGCGCGCGCAACGGCAATGGCGCGGCTGTCCATGTCGGTGGCAAACACCTGTACTTTGTAGCCGCCTTTAAGCTGGTCCATGCGCTCTTGCAGCAAGATGGCGATGGAATAGGCTTCCTCGCCGGTGGAGCAGCCCGCCACCCAGGCGCGAATGACGCTTCCCGCAGGTTTGTTTTCAAACAGCTTGGGGATCACCTGTTGCTCCAGCAGCTTGAAGGCCTCGGGGTCGCGGAAAAAGTTGGTGACGCCAATCAGCAGGTCACGAAACAGCGCTTCCACTTCAACCGGGGTCTGCTGCAGGAACTTGACGTAGCTGTCGACCCCATCCACCTGATGCACCGCCATGCGCCGCTCGATGCGCCGGTTGATGGTGCTGGGCTTGTACTGCGAGAAATCATGCCCGGTTTGGGCACGCAGCAGGATGAAGATTCTCTTCAACGCGTTTTCAATTTTGGGCTGCGCGGGCGTTGGAGGCAGCATGCTTTTGCCGAAAGCGTGCGCGATGTAGGCCAGCAACTGCGCCGCCAGTTCAGCCGCGGGCAGCTCAAAGTCAACCAGGCCGGTCGCCAGCGCACTGCGTGGCATGCCGTCAAACTCGGTGGAGGCCGGGCTTTGCACCATCACCATGCCGCCTTCACCTTTGATGGCGCGTACACCCAGGGTGCCATCACTGCCGGTGCCGGACAGCACGATGCCAATCGCGCGTTCACGCTGGTCCTGCGCCAGCGAGCGAAACAGAAAGTCCACCGGCAGGCGGTGCCCACGCGGTGCAGCGGGCTCCAGGAGGTGCAGCGCCCCGCTTAAAAACGCCATGTCGCGGTTGGGCGGAATGACGTAGACGCAGTTCACCTGCACCTGCATGCCGTCTTGCACTTCAAACACCTGCATGCGGGTGCAGCGCTGTACCAGGTTGGTCAGAATGCTGTCGTGATCCGGCGCGAGGTGCTGCACCAGCACGATGGCCAGGCCGGGATCCGCGTCAGTCGGCATGCCTGAGAAAAAAGCCTCAATGGCCGTTAGGCCGCCTGCCGAGGCACCAATCCCCACAATGGGAAAGTCCTTGGGCAGGTCGGGTGTGGACGCTGCAATCAGGGCTTCGGGAGCATCGGGAACATTAGGAGCCTGGGGTTCAGTCATTTTTGCATGGAAGGTTCGTAAAAACGCACGGTATTGCGGCTGGCCGCCTTGGCATCGTACATGGCAAGGTCGGCCTTTTTGAGCAGCCTTTCAATCGGTTGCTGGGAGCCCTTGAACACGACGGCGCCAATGCTGAAGGTGCTGGTGTAGGTTTCCCCGCCGAGCAGGAATGCAATGGCAAACGCTTCAAGAATCTTGGCGGTGACGCCTGCGGCCTGGGTCGCTGCCTCCTGCGGGTTGTCGCTGAGCCCCTCGAGCAGCACGACAAACTCGTCGCCGCCCAGTCGCGCCACGGTGTCGCCCTCGCGCACGCAGATTTGCAGCCGCGCTGCGGACTGCGCCAGCACCTGGTCGCCGGCGTCATGGCCCAGCGCGTCGTTAAGCGCCTTGAAGTGGTCCAGGTCGAGAAACATCAGGGCGCAATGGTCCCCGGTGCGCGCCGAGTTGCGCATGGCGTGCTCAAGCCGGTCCATCAGCAGGCGCCGGTTGGCGACGCCAGTCAGCGCGTCATGCAGCGCCAAGGATTCGAGTTCCCGGTTGGACGCAACCAGCCGCCGGTAAATCAGGCGCAGCTCCAGCATGTTGCGGATGCGGGTTTTGACTTCCAGCAGGTCAAACGGTTTGGAGATGAAGTCCTTCGCGCCCGAGGCCAGCGCCTTCAGTTTATGCGCGGGCTGGGCAGTAATGGCCAGCACCGGCGCGTAGGCGTCGGTTGCAATCTCATTCAGGCCTCTCATGACCTGAAAGCCGTCCATGTTCGGCATTTGCAAGTCCAGCAGGATCAGGTCGTAGTTATGCGTGCGGTGCAGGTCGCACACCTCGCGCGAATCCAGTGTGGCACTGACGTTGGTGTAGCCTGCGTTGTGCAGCAATTCCTGCAGCAACTGCACGTTGGACAATTGGTCGTCAACGATCAGGATGCTGGCACCCAGCAAGTCTGCGTCGGCAATATTCATGGAATTTCCTCCTGTGGCGATGCAGCTTCAGCAGTGTGAAGTCTGGCAGCGTACTGTGGCATGGCGATTTCCAGTGTTGCGATGATTGAACGGGGCGGGCAAAATAAGCAGTGGCTGTGAGGTCTTCCTGGCGAGCCCATGGTCGCGCGTTTTTGACGGCGGGTCTGTACGCTGTCGAACATAAGGCGTGTTTTCCTGCAAAAGATGTAGGAAGTGGACGACAAGCAGAACCGGCTGTCTCTGATGGGTAAGTCAGCGCTGCGACCGGATTATCGGGACTCGTACACCACTACGGGATTTCCATGAACACTTCGCCCCGGCCAGCGGCCCAGCCGACGAGTTGCCCAGCGCCCGCGCCAGTCACACAGCCAGCGCCCGATCCGCGCGAAAACCAGTTGTTGGCCGGGCTGCCCGAGGCCGAATGGAGCCGCTGGGAGCCGTACCTGGAGCTGGTTGATTTGCCACAGGGGCAAGTGCTGAGCGAGTCGGGCCGGCCGGCTGGCTACGTCTATTTCCCGACCACCGCCATCGTGTCGCTGCTGTACATGACGATGGACGGCGGGTCGTCCGAATTTGCGGTGGTGGGCAAAGACGGCCTGGTGGGCATTTCACTCTTCATGGGCGGCAATGCCACGCCGAGCCAGGCGGTGGTGCAAAGCCCTGGCTTTGCTTACCGGTTGAGGGCGCAGGCCGCCCGGGAGGAGGTCAACCGCGCCGGGCCGGTTTTGATGATGTTGCTGCGCTACACGCAGGATTTGATGGGTCAGGTGGCACAGACCGCCGCCTGCAACCGCTACCACTCGATTGAGCAATTGCTGTGCCGGCGTCTGCTGTTGAGCCTGGACCGGCTGCCGTCGCTGGCCCTTTTCATGACGCAGGAACTGCTGGCCAATCTGCTGGGGGTGCGCCGCGAAGGCGTGACTGCTGCGGCGCTCAGGCTGCAGCAGGCCGGTGTCATCCGCTACAGCCGGGGGCGCATTGACGTGCTGGACCGCGAGCTGCTGGAGCAGCGCGTGGCACACCGCACGGGTGGTGCCAACCATGAATTCTTCAGCACGCGCGGTGCGCCTGTGGCAGCGTGAGGCGCCATATCACTTGAATGGAGCCTCTTCTGAATCTGCCCGCTTTGGAAAATCACCTGATTGGACTGCTTGCGCACGCTGACCGCAAGCGCCTGCTGAAGCTCTGCGAACTGGTTCCGCTGCGCGAGGCTGAGGTGCTGTGTGAAGGCGGGGCGGTGGCGCAGTACGCTTATTTCCCTACAGACGGCTTCATTTCGCTGGTGGCTGGCGCAGACGGCAAACCGGCGCTGGAGGTTGGCCTGGTCGGCTTTGAGGGCATGCTGGGCATCGAGCTGGTGCTGGGCGTGGCGCACACGCCGTTGCAGGCAGTGGTTCGCCGCGCTGGTGCGGCATGGCGCATAGCGGCAACGGATTTCACCGCTGTGCTTCCCATTGAGCCGGCGTTGCAGCGGGCCTTGAACCAGTACATCTTTGTGTTGATGAAGCAGCTTGGCAACAATGCCGGCTGCTTGCGCTTTCACTTGATTGAGCAACGCCTGGCGCGCTGGCTGTTGATGGCACAGGACCGGGCGCGCTCCAACCAGTTTCACGTGACGCATGAGTTTTTGGCAGCCACGCTGGGGGTGCGCCGTGTCAGCATCACCACCGCAGCCGGCGCGCTTCAGGGCGACGGGCTGATCAAGTACCAGCATGGTGAGGTCACGGTGGTCAACCGCCGAGGCCTTAGAGCCAGGGTGTGCTCCTGCTACGCGGCGGATCAGGCGGCGTATGCGCAGCAGCTTTCCAGTTGTGCGCCATCAGTACTATAATAAAAATAGCAAACTCTATATATAATACGCGAGCTATAGCCTTATTTCATTGATATTTCGATGCTTTTTGCTGTGATTTTGGATAAAAATTAACCTACAGGTTAATTTTTTTGCATTCACAGCGGTGCTGCCATCGCATCGAACCATCGATGGTTTGGCCGGGTTCGGCTGGGCATGCTGTCCTACGGGCACACGGGGGTTGGTCGTGGCATACAGGCGGCGTCGTCAAAGGGGTTGAGGCGCTGGTGGTGCCGAAAAAGCCTGAACCGGCAGTCCCGGTGCCGGGTGTGCGCGGCTGATCGCTTGCATCGTTGCTCTGGGAGCTTGCTTCGGGGGCCTAATTCGGGTCATTATTTCGGGTCGTTATTTCGGGTCATTGGTTTGGGCAATTGTGTCGGGCGATCAGGTGGCGCTTCATCGCTCAAAACCTCCAGAGTAGTGCCGTAGATGTGCCATACCGCAATGAACAGGGCGGCCAGCAGCGGGCCGAGCACGAAGCCGTTGATGCCAAACACCGCCATGCCGCCCAGGGTGGAGACCATCACCAGGTAGTCGGGCAGGCTGGTGTCCTTGCCAACCAGCGCCGGGCGCAGCAGGTTGTCTACCAGCCCGATCACCAGCACGCCGAACAGCGTCAACGCGACACTTTGCCAGACCGCACCCGACAGCAGAAAGTAGACTGCCACCGGCGCCCACACCAGCCCGGCACCGACCGCCGGCAGCAGCGACATAAAGGCCATCAGCACGGCCCAGAACAGCGCACCGGTGACGCCCAGAAACCAGAACGCCAAACCACCCAGTGCGCCTTGAATGGCCGCAATGATGAGGTTGCCCTTGACCGTGGCGCGAATGACAGTGGTGAACTTCTCAATCAGCTCCTGTTTGTGCGCAACTGGCATGGGCACTGCACGGCGCAGCGTACGGGCCAACAACTGGCCGTCGCGCATCATGAAGAACGCCAGGTAAAGCGTGATGAACACACCGGCCACCAAGTCAAATGTGTTCATGCCAATGCCCAGTGCCTGCGCGGCGATGAACTGGCTGGCTTGCGCCAGAGCCTCACCGAAGCGCCTTTGCGCACTGTCAAAATCGACCATGCCAAAGCGATCCAGCACAGCGGTGACAGAGGACGGCAGCGCATCAAATACGCTGCGAAAATAGCGCGCTGGGTTGATTTCGCCGGACTGGAGGCGCTGGTAGAAACTGGCGGCGTCGCGCGCCAGTGTTGCCGTGATCAGCGCCATGGGAATGATCACGATGACCACCACCACAAGCAGCGTGACCAGCGCCGCCGCCGTGCCTTTGCCCCTGAACCGCGCATGCAGGCGGTGGTGCAGCGGTGCGAAGATCAGGGCAATGATGACGGCCCACATGATGGAGCCGTAGAACGGCAGAAGAATCCACCCCAAGCCCAGCGAGACCAGCACCAGCAGCCAGAACAGCGCCCGGTTTTCGCCGCCCGGCGGGTTGCTTTCGCTAAAAACGTTCATACGGGATTTTGCCTGACGGCGCACGACGCTTCTGTGCGAGACCGCACATAAACCGGCCGCCTCGCCGCGAACCCCTGACCTGGCAGTCGTTCTCACCGCTGTGTTCGCCAGCGCACAGAACGCTTTGCGCAATGCGCCTAAGCTGATGCTGTGTCGTATGCAATTTGAGGTTGTAACGGCTGGGCTGCAGTCAAATCACACTGCCTGCATCGAGATTGTTCACTTTCAAAGGATTAACCATGAACCCAACTTTTCCAATTCTGGCGCTGGCCGCTGCACTTTCCCTGAGCGCATGCGACCGGCCCGCCGTGGTCGTGACCCCAACCGTTCCGGTGGCGGTGCCAGGCCCGGCCGGTCCGACCGGTGCCACCGGAAGCACGGGCAGTACCGGAAGCACGGGCAGCACAGGCGCTACCGGCAGCACGGGCGACACTGGGGCTACTGGCAAGCCGGGTGACGGCACCACCGTGATCGTGGTGCCCGCAGCACCTGCTTCTGCGCCCCGCAACTGAAATCAACCTTTCAACTTTTCGAGGAGTTAGCCATGAGTGTAGGAACCATACTTTTAATTGTCCTGATCCTGTTGCTGATTGGTGTCCTTCCGACCTGGTCACACAGCAGCAAATGGGGTTATGGCCCCAGTGGTGGCCTGGGTCTGGTGGTGGTGGTGATCATCGTCCTGCTGTTGATGGGACGAATCTGACCGGTTGCATGTGAGATGCAGGCCTCGCGGGCGCATTTTTGGAGGTTGTTTGGCGCGGTTTGGCTGGTTGGCTGCAGCAGCTTGCCCTCCCTCGTTCCGGATCTGGTGCGCGAGTCCAGTGCTTCTGTGCGGCTGGAGGGGGCCCGCGGTGCATTGAGCGCCGCAGAGAGCAAGGCGATCCTTGACCGGCTGAAGAGCCGCAGCGCCAACACCGACATCTTCGAGCGCCACCTGGCGGTGGAAGAGGCGATTGTCGGCAGCCCGCTGACCACCGGCAACGCGGTGCAACTGCTGCTGGATGGCCCGGCCACTTACCGCGCCATGTTCGCGGCGATTGTGGCCGCGAAAGACCATATCAATCTGGAAACCTACATCCTGGACGATGATGAGGTGGGGCAGCGCTTTGCACAGGCCTTGATCGCCAAGCAGCAGCAGGGGGTAAAGATCAACATTATTCGCGACAGCGTTGGCACCCTGGGCACGCCTGCGGCTTTCTTCAAGACACTCAGCGACAGCGGCATCAAGGTGCTTGAATTCAACCCCATCAACCCGCTCTTGGCGCGCACGGCCTGGACGCTGAACCAGCGCGACCACCGCAAATTGCTGATCGTCGACGGGTCGATTGCCTTTTTGGGTGGCATCAATATCAGCAGTGTTTACTCCGGTGGCTCTTTCAGCCAGCGTAGCCGTAAAAGCGCCGACACCAGCCTGGCGTGGCGTGACACCCACCTGCAATTGCAGGGGCCGGTGGTGGCGGAACTTCAAAAACTGTTTTTGGCAAGCTGGGAGAAGCAGCAGGGCCCGCCGCTGGCGGCAAGCAATTTTTTCCCGCCGCCGAAAAGTCCGGGCCGCGAGGTAGTCAGGGCGATTGGCAGCTCGCCCACCGACCCGTTCAGCCTGATCTACGCCACGCTGCTGTCGGCCATAGGCAGCGCCGAGACCAGCGCCTACCTGACCAATGCCTATTTTGTGCCCGACCCGCAATTGCTGGCTACTCTGGAAGCGGCCGCAGGCAGAGGCGTTGATGTGAAACTGATCCTGCCCAGCCAGACCGACTCCTGGCTGGTGTTTCACGCCGGTCGAGGCCACTACGAGCGGTTGCTGCGCGCGGGCGTGAAAATCTACGAGCGCCGTGGCGTCATCCTGCACTCCAAAACCGCGTTGATTGATGGCGTCTGGGCCACCGTTGGCTCCACCAACCTGGACTGGCGCAGCTTCTTGCACAACGAGGAGCTCAATGCGGTGATATTGGGTACGGGGTTTGGCGATCAGGTCAAAGCCATGTTCGACAAAGACCTGGCAGGATCCGATCAGGTCACCTTGGAACGATGGCGGCAGCGGCCACTTGACATGCGCATCAAGGAATTGTTCGGCAGGGTCTGGGAGTACTGGTTGTGATCAAGTATCTGGCCACCTACGTGGCCACCACGGTGACCCTGGTTTCGCTTGACTTGCTCTGGCTTGGCGTGATTGCCAAGCCCGTCTACATCGAGGGAATCGGGCACCTGATGGCGGCACGCCCGAACTTTGTGGCGGCGATTCTGTTCTATGCCTTGTACCCCGCTGGCGTGGTGCTGTTTGCCGTCGCACCGGACGGGATTTCAGCGGGTTGGCTGAAAACTTTCACCACCGCTGCCCTGTTCGGTTTTTTTGCCTATGCGACCTACGACTTGACCAACCTCGCCACGTTGAGGGGCTGGCCCGCTGGCCTGGCGGCGCTGGACATGGCGTGGGGCACGTTCATCACCGCCATCTCGGCGCTGGCGGGCAAGGCTGCGCTGGACCGCCATTCGGCAGGTGGGGTTTGAGCAGTCTGTGAACTGCATCGACCGTGCCGATATTGGGGTGACCCCATCCAGGATCCTGATGTCAGCGTAGCGCGTCCTTGACGGCGTTGCGGGCATCCTTGACCACTTCCTTGGCTTTGCCAATGGTTTTGTCCGCCTTGCCTTCGACCTGCTTTTGCAGGCCTTTGGCTTGCTGCTCTTTGTTGCCGGTTAATTTTCCGGCCTTTTCCTGCACTTGCCCCGCGATGTCCTTGATAGTGCCCTTGGCTTGATCCTTGTTCATGATGAAACGTCCTTGAATGAGAGTTTAGTTTGCTGCCAATGAAGTGAGCCAGTTGCTGCCCCACCGGGGCAGATTAGTGCGTTCTGACGGGGGCTTCTGTGCGGTAGACCACATAGACACACTGGCATTGCGCAGCCAACCGTCTGTTCGCCAACGCACAGACAGTCGCGTTGCATCCGGGAACAATACTGGTCAACCTGAGAGGAAATCCTGATGCATCAATGGTTGCTGGTTTGTCTGCTTGCCGGTATGGCGTGGCCCGGATGGGCCGTTGCGGACGCTGCACTCGCCCTGCGCACGAAATACGCAGCGATGGGTGAGCGACTGAAGGTGAACCAATTCAACCGCCCGATCGTGTTGGAGTCACTTGAAACGTCCAACCTTGTCTCAGGTGAAATTTACGCCGTCATCAACCACCCGTTCACAGTCGTCAGCACCGGCCTGAACAACCCCGATCACTGGTGTGACGTGATGTCGCTGCCGATGAACACCAAATATTGCCGGGCGGCGGTGGCTTCAGATGGCACGGTGTTGAAGGTCAACATCGGCACGAAGACCGCTGAAAGCCTGAAATATGCGGCCCGCATCGAGTTCAAATACGCAGTGGTTGACGCGACGCCACAGTACCTGGACATCCGGCTGGCTGCCAAAGACGGCCCGATGGGCACCAGCGACATCCGCGTCCTGTTCGAAGCGATGCCCGTGGCGGACGCGAAGACATTTATGCATTTGACCTATTCCTATTCGGTCAATCTTGCCAGCCGCCTGGCGATGAAAACCTACCTTGCCACGATCGGCCGAGGCAAGGTAGGCTTCACACAGGCCGGCCAGCAGTCCGATGGCGCGCCCCGCTTCATTGATGGGGTGCGGGGTATGGTTGAGCGCAACACCATGCGCTATTTCCTGGCAATCGACAGCTATCTTGACGCCACCACCGAGGCGCCGCAGGCAGCGCTTGAGAAGCGCCTGCAGAGTTGGTTTTCAGCGATCGAGGTCTACCCGCGCCAGTTGCTCGAACTCGAACGCAGCGAGTACCTGGCCATGAAGCGGGACGAGTACCAGCGCCAGCAAACCACCCACTGATTCCGTTGCCATTTCGATGGGACAGGTTGTTGCGCCTGCTCTCCCGTTGAAATGGAAGCGGAGCAAGGCCGGCGGGGTGCGGGTTCCTATGTGCGCCATCGCACAGACTTTTCAGGCGCGATGGGCATGATGGTGTTTTAGGCCTGAGGAATCAACCATGGACAAATCCAACCCCCCCACATCATTTGGCGTGTTCAAGCCCGTAGGCCATGTGGTCATCGCGCTGGACAGTGCCGCGCTGGCGCAATCGGTCGCAGACGGGCTGCTGGCGCAAGGCTTTGTCGCCGCTGACCTGGTTCATTACACGCCGCAGGAGATGATCAATCAGGTCGATGCCCAGATGCTGACGGCCAGCCCGCTGGCCTCCGTGGGTCAAGACCTTAACCTCATCACGGCACACCGGGCGCTGGCGCAAAGCGGTTGCAGCTTTCTGGTAGTCCACGCGCCCAGGGCAGAGCAGGTGGAACGGGTCCGCAGCATTGCCAACACCATGAATGCAAAGTCCGCACAGCGTTATGGCATGCTGATTGTGGAAGAGCTGATGGATTCGCAAATGGGTCAGCGCCAGGTTTTCGAGTCGCCGGATCGGGGGCTGGACGTGAAGGTGACCCCAGAGAAGGCGCCGTGATGCCGTGCAATCTTGGCCAGACGCAGCTTTAACCCGTTTGGCCGCCGCTCGCTTAAGGAAGCTCTGCATAACTCATCGCGGAATCGTGTAGGCCCGGATCGGGATGGGATGCAAGGCGGTTTTTGCAGCGACGCAGGCGGACCGGACGCGTCACGCATGGTCTGGGCCTTCGCTCTCAAACAGTTTGCTGTGGCTGCCACGCTGCTACTCAGGCAACACTCAGGTAACTATTAAATATGTAGCAAACTATCTATATAATACGTGAGCTATAGGCTTATTTAATCGGTATTTCCGGTTTTTGAGCGCGATTTCTGTTATAAATTAACCTGCAGGTTAATTAATTATCGAAAGATCCAACCCATGCCGGACAAATACGTTGAACACACGCCCGACCAACCGGCACCGCACCATGCTGCGCACGGGCTGTCGGACCATTTCGCGCTGGCTTTCACCAAACTGCTGCGCCTGATAGCCGACACTTTTTTTGCCAAACGCTATGGTAGCCGGGCCATCGTGCTGGAGACGGTGGCTGCGGTGCCCGGCATGGTGGGCGCCACCATCACCCACCTCACCTGCCTGCGCCGCATGGTCGATGACGAGGGCTGGATCCGCACGCTGATGGAAGAGGCGGAAAACGAGCGCATGCACCTGATGACGTTTGTGGCGATCACAAAACCCACCCTGTTTGAGCGCATGGTGGTGATGCTGGCACAGTGGGTTTTCTACCTCGCCTTTTTTGTGCTGTACTTGCTCTCCAAGCGCACCGCCCATCGCGTTGTCGGCTACTTTGAGGAAGAAGCCGTTCTGAGCTACACGCTGTATTTGCAGGAGATCGACGAGGGCCGCACCCCCAATGTCGCAGCCCCGCAGGTTGCCAAGCACTACTGGAAGCTGCCCGACAGCGCCACTTTGCGCGATGTGGTGCTGGTGGTGCGCGCTGACGAGGCGCATCACCGAGATGTCAACCACGGCTTTGCCAGCAAGCTCGCCGGTGAGCCGGTTGACGCCATCAAGGCAGCGCCCTATCCACCCCACGCCGACAATATTCGACAGGACGCCTGAGCGACGCAGTCTCCGAGGGGGCAGTAGCTTAGCAATGCCCGCAGGCAAACTCTGTGCGGGCGCACACATTGCACGCGCGAATTTCACGACGCCAGCAACTGTCCCAATCCAGCGATTGCCAGCGTCGTCCTACAGGCATTGACCGGTATCGCCTACATCGCCACACGGCCAAAAAACTTAAAGTCGCCTCACCTTCATCATCATGAAGCTTTCCGGCCAATCCGGAATATGCGTTACCTCATTCAAGGACAGAGCATGAAAAAATCATTCAGCCGGGTCTCCGGCCTGGTTCTCGCCGTGGCAGCACTGGCAGCCGTGGGCGGCGTTCAGGCGCAGGCCACTACTTCAACCTCACGCGGCATGTTCGCCATGTCGGACCGGCCCGTCACCTACTTTGGCTTTGGTGCCGGCCAAACCGACTATCGTTTGGGCAATGGTTCGGGGCTGTACGGCTCTGACAACCGCAGCACCGCCTACAACCTGTCTGCCGGCTCGTATTTCACCAACAATGTAGGCGTCGAGGTGGGCTTCACCGACTTCGGCCGGATCAACCGCGCAGGCGGTCAATCCCGTGCTGACGGTTTCAACCTGAGCTTGGTGGGCAAACTGCCGTTGGCCCCCTCGTTCAACCTGCTCGGCAAAATCGGCACCACGTATGGCCGCACCGAAGTGAGCGCATTGGCGGGTTCGGGCATCACCCCTGGCAGAGATGTCGGGTTTGGCCTGTCGCTTGGTCTTGGCGCTGAATACATGGTCACGAAAAACTGGTCTGGCGTGCTTCAGTACGACGTGCATGACCTGCGATTTGCCGGCGGTGCGAGTGACCGTGACCGCATTGGTGTCACCACCTTGGGCCTTCGCTATACGTTCTGAATCACCTAGCGCCAGAACCTCCTGATTGCCAATTTTTCAAGAAAGCGCCGCCATGCCGATCACGACCACTGCTGATAAAACCGGGCTCTATGTCAAAGACTGGGGTTCGGGACAACCCGTCATCCTGATGCACGGCTGGCCGCTTTCGTCAGACAGTTGGGACGACCAGGCGATGGCCTTTGCCCAATCGGGTTTTCGTGCCATTTCATACGACCGGCGCGGCTTTGGCCGTTCCACCCAGCCGTGGAGTGGCTATGACTACGACACGCTGTCGGATGACCTGGCCGAAGTCATCGCGCAGACCGGCGCAAAAGATGCCATTCTGGTCGGCTTCTCAATGGGTGGCGGCGAAGTCGCCCGGTACATGTCGCGGCACAGCGGCGCGTCGGTGGCCAAGGCCGTGCTGGTGTCTTCGATCGTGCCCTACATGTTGAAAACCAGCGACAACCCCCTCGGAACCGAGCAGGCCGTTTTCGACGGCATGGCGCAGGCGATGCAGGATGATCGTGCAAAATTCTTCGCCGGCTTCTTCAAGGATTTCTTTGGCGTCGGCATGATGACGCACCCGGTGAGCGACCAGTTGCTGGAATGGACCCGCAGCGTGTCCTTGCAGGCCAGCCTGAAAGCCACCCTGGAGTGCGCCAAATCATTCGCCACGACCGATTTCCGGCCCGATCTGGCTTGCTTCAAAGTGCCGACACTGATCATCCATGGCACGGTCGACAAGACAGTACCGATTGATGCCTCCGGGCGTGCGGCGGCCAAAGGCATTGCGCAGTCCACGTTGATTGAATACGAGGGCGCGCCACACGGTCTGTTTGCCACCCACAAGCAACGCCTGACCAAAGATCTGCTCGACTTCCTGCGCCAATAGCAATGGAAATAGCGGCTTCAGTTGACCACGATCTGCTGCGCGCCAACCAGTGCAGCGCTGGTCAATTGATCGCAATCGCTACTTGGGCCGGGGACGCGTCAATTTCGGCTGCGTCGCCTGTAGCCGCCCGGCGCGCAGTTCACTGACCGCATGCACGACCGCGCTGGCCACATTGCAGACTTCTTGCTGCACCGCCAAATCTGCGTCCAGCGCTTCATGGCTGGTGGCGTAGGGTTCGTAATAGCCAATGAAGCGGTCTAGCAGCGCCTGAGCGCCCGCGTCGATAAAACCCATCCAGTCCAGCCAGTCCGACAAAGAGTGGCGCGAGTTCTCAATGCCCGCGACATCGCCATGCACGATCACACCGTAAGCGCGCCCGGCCAGGTGCTGCGGATAGTCCCAGCCGGCCATCTCAAGCGCCTTGGCTTTGCCGGCTTTCTTGCCGCCGGTTGCCGTGGGGTCGGGATTGCCACCGTCAGCGCAGACCAGGCGGTCCATCATCAGCTTGAGCGGGCTGGGGCTTTGGTACCAGTAAACTGGTGTGGCGATGATGACCGCGTGCGCAGCGGTCCAGCGCTCGTAGATTTCGGCCATCCAGTCGTTGGTCTGGTTCAGTGCATGGTTGGGGTAGCAACTGCAAGGCCAATGGCACAAGGGCATCGCGGTCGACGCACAGCCCTTGCAGGGAAAGATGTTGCGCCCGTAGTCAGAGGTCAGCAGGCTCAAGTCCAGCAGATCCGCTTCGATGCCTGATTTTTCCAGAACCTCACGGGCCAAACCGACCAGCCGGAAGGTTTTGGAGATCTCGCCCGGGCAGGTTCCATCATTGCGCGCAGAGCCGCAGATCAACAGCACGCGGCTTTTTGTGGCAGGGTCCGACCAATGCAATTGGGCCGCTTCCAGGCGTTTTTTGGTGGCAACCCATTCGGTTGACAAATCATAGCCAGGGTCCGCATACCCAGGCCCGGCCTTTTGCGTGAAGGGCGCTTTGCGGCCTTCGATGTACGCGCCCCAGGCGATTTCCTCCAGGCGCGAGATGGATGGGTCCTCCGCCCGAAACGCAGCGTCCATGAACGACGCGCGAAAGCGGGTGCTGAATTCGCTGCGCACCAATGGGGCGGGTGCCTGGCCCTTGCGGACTTCAATCATGTGGTATTCCTCAGATTCGACCGGTTGTCGTGACGCTTCAGGTTACGCGCCTCTGTAGTGCGGGTATGTTCGATGGCGCACACAAACCGCGTTATTCGCTTCGAGCGGTCACATGTCGGAGTGCCTTGGTGACCCGCCTTGCCGCGCGTAGACGGACAACTCCTACAGCCCGCAAGCCTGTTTGCTGATCGACGCTTTGTGCTGCTGCAGGTTCAATCCGAATGCTTAACATGTGCTCTTCGCAAAAGTGGGGGGCAATCAATGAATAGAACCATCAAAAACCTCGTTACTTTGAAAGCAGCCACCATGACCTCTGACAAATCCAAACCCGAACTGCCAACACCGGCTGGACCAGCAAAAACGGCGTCCAAAAGGACAAGTTCCAAGTCCGTTGCCGACGCAACCAAAACTGCTTCCAAAAAGTCGTCCGAAGCTAAGAAAACCCAGGAAGCGGGTGCGCAGGCGCTGGCTGCGGCAATGCCTTTCAATCGCATCAAGGCGCTGGAGACTGGTCGAGTGAATGCTACCCAACCGCCTGAAGGGCCGCACGTTGAAGCGACGTCGCCCGTTGTTTCGGCAAGTACGCTGGCCGAGGCCAACCCTTCGGCAAAAACAGGCGTCGGCATTGCGCAACTGGGGATTGACCCCGGCAGCGCCTCGCTGGACCGCGTCCGCGCCGATGCCTCGGGGCAGGTGCTCACCACCAACCAGGGCGTGCGCATCGCCGACAACCAGAATTCACTCAAGGCCGGGCTGCGCGGCCCAAGCTTGCTGGAGGACTTCATACTGCGCGAAAAGATCACGCACTTTGACCACGAGCGGATTCCCGAGCGCATCGTGCATGCGCGAGGCTCCGGGGCGCACGGGTATTTCGAGTGCTATGCGCCATTGCCCGAATACACCCGCGCGGCGCCATTTGCCGCCGCCGGCAAGGTGACGCCAGTGTTTGTGCGCTTTTCAACCGTGGCCGGTGAGCGCGGTTCTGTCGATACCGCGCGTGATGTCCGCGGATTTGCAGTGAAGTTTTATACCGACGAAGGCAACTGGGATCTGGTGGGAAACAACATGCCGGTTTTCTTCATTCAAGATGCCATGAAGTTCCCGGACCTGGTGCACGCGGTAAAGCCTGAACCGCATCACGGCATGCCACAGGCAGCGTCAGCCCATGACACCTTCTGGGATTTTGCCTCGTTGATGCCTGAATCCACCCACATGCTGATGTGGGCCATGTCAGACCGCGCCATACCGCGCAGCCTGCGCATGATGCAGGGCTTTGGCGTGCATACGTTTCGGCTGGTAAATGCATCCGGCAAGTCGCATTTTGTCAAATTTCACTGGAAACCCGCGCTGGGCACGCACTCGTTGGTGTGGGATGAGGCCGCCAAGCTGCAGGGTGCTGACAGTGACTTTCACCGCCGCGATTTATGGGACGCGATTGAAGCGGGTGAGTATCCCGAATGGGAACTTGGCATGCAGATATTCACCGAAGAACAGGCAGATGGGTTTTCGTTTGACGTACTGGATCCCACCAAACTGGTCCCGGAAGAGTTGGTGAGTGTCACGCCGGTGGGCCGCATGGTGCTCAACCGGAACCCTGACAATTTCTTTGCCGAGACCGAACAGGTTGCGTTCTGCGCAGCCCACGTCGTTCCGGGCATTGACTTTTCCAATGACCCCTTGCTGGCCGGTCGCCTGCATTCCTACATTGACACCCAGATCACCCGGCTTGGCGGAGCGAATTTCCATGAAATTCCGATCAATGCGCCGTTGGCGCCAGTGCATAACAACCAGCGTGATGGGCTGCTCCGTCAAACCCTGCACCGCGGACGGGTTGCCTACGAGCCCAATTCGCTGGGCGGTGGATGTCCGTTTCAGGCCGGAGCGGCAACCGGGTTCGTGTCGTTTCCGCAGCCGATGGAACAGGACAAGGTTCGCGGCAAACCGGAGAAGTTTGCCGACCATTACACGCAGGCAACACTGTTCTATGACAGCCAGACGGCGGTTGAAAAAGCCCACATTGTGGGCGGCTTTCGCTTCGAGCTGAGCAAGCTGACCGTGCCAGCCATCCGTGAGCGCATGGTCGCATCACTGATCAACGTGTCGGCGGAACTGGCGCAGCAAGTGGCAGATGGGCTTGGCATGAAACTGCCGAAAGCCATGCCCAAAGCGCTGGTCAAGCCGACCAAGCCCGAGGTCACCCAGTCTCCCGCGCTGTCGCTGGCCGCGCTGCCCGGCGATGGGGGTATCCGCACGCGCAAGGTTGCGATCCTGGTGGCTGACGGGGTCGATGCCGGTGAAGTGTCTGCAATTCAGGCCGCCTTGCAAAACGCAGGGGCCGTGCCATGGCTGGCAGGCTTGAGGATCGGCCCCATCAAAACATCCAGCGGTGATGCCTTGGCTGCGGATGGGTCGCTGGAAAACTCACCCGCCGTATTGTTCGATGCGATGGTTCTGCCGGGCACGGAAGCCGCAGTTCAGGTGCTTGCCAGAAACCCGATGGTGGCCGAGTTCATCCAGAACCAGTACCGGCATGGCAAGACTATTTTGGGGTTGGGCACATCGCGCACGCTGCTGGAAAAGCAGGGTGTCAGTGCGAAATTGCCCAACGGTAGTGCGGATCCGGGTGTGCTGATGTTTGACGGGGTGGAACAGGCAATTGGGCCGTTCATCAAGGCAGTGGGCATGCACCGCCATCCGGCACGGGAGAGTTGACCCAAACGAACTGCTGCACATAATCAACCGCCCATGCCCTTCAAGAAAATGAATCGGGTCGTGCGGTGCGGCTACTTCACCAATGATCTGGAAATGGCGTGAGGCTGCGCGCGCTGGGTCTCCAGCGCCAGATCATCAGATAGCTGCTTTTCGTTCAGTTGCTTTCTGGAGCCAAAGGCGTTGGCGTAAACCCAGGTGAATTCCGCGCCGATCAAGAATATCTGGGCCGAGTAGTACACCCACACCAGAACCACCACCAGCGAACCGGCAGCGCCAAAGCCGGACACCACACCACTGCGGCCGATGTACAGGCCGATCAACGACTTCCCCACCATGAAGAGAATCGCGGTGAACACGGCGCCAATCCAGACATCCTTCCAGTGAACCCGGACGCTTGGCATGATCTTGTAGATCAGTGCAAACATGACGGCCACGAGGACGAAGCCGCCCAGGGCATCGGTCACCGCCGCGACGGCGTACCAGCCATCGAATGCGAACCCCCACAAGCGCCCAACGGTCGCCAGCCCGGCACTCACCACCAGTGACACGATCAGCAGAAAGCCAATGGCCAGGATCATCCCGAATGACAGCAGCCGCGTGCGCAGCAGCTCAACCAAGCCACTGCTGCGCTTGCGGGTTGGCACATGCCAGATGCGGTCGAGTGAATCCTGAAGTTCACCGAAAACGGAAGTAGCTCCCACCAGCAACAGCACCACGCCCAGCGCAGTCGCGGCGGCACCTTCTGCCGGTTTTTGAACGCTGGCCAACAAATCCTGAACCGCTTTGGCACCGGTCTCTCCCATTATGGAACGCAGTTCGGCCACAATCTCGCCCCGCGCGGCGTCTTGACCGAAAACCAGCCCGGCCACAGAGATGACGATGAGCAGCAGTGGCGCCAGCGAAAACATCGTGTAGTACGCCAGTGCGGCCCCCATGCTGGGCACGTAGTCGTCAAGCCATGAATTTGCCACCCGCTTGATCAGGGTCCAGGAGGCTGCTGCTGTAGAGGGCATATCGCTTGAGGGCAAATTGTTCAATCGGTGATCGTAGGATCCAAGGTGGCGTCGGTCCAGCGGGCGCCGCCCCGCTTTCGCGTGGGAAACAGCCTACACGCCTCTCCACTTTGGGCGCCCTGGCAATCAAGGAAGAGTCTTTTTCCTACACGCTGTAAGACCTGCATCCTATTTGGGGTTTCAGCCTGTCGCGCAATGATGGTGCGTATGAAACTCTTTGAATTCACCATGGCAAACGCAAAAATTCCGGTTCGGCCAGTTCATCTGTTTTGCGCAATTTTTATCTCCTTTGTCGTTGCAAGCGTCGGATGCTCGGAAAAGCTGCCGCCACCGATCAAGGCGGACATACCCTTGAATTCGGCACCGGCCACAACCCCGAGTACCACGGTATTGGGCGTTGCACCCGCAGGGCCAACCAGGGAGGCTGCGGCCACGACCTCCACCGACAAAACCGATGTCAGCAAGGAGCAGCAGTCCAGCGCGATGCCATTGCCAGGGCAGGCGAACGACCATTCAGTGTTGCTGCCAGCCGCGTCAGCGCAAGGTGCCACTAGCCGTTGACTGCGGTTCCTACTGCGCAATGTAGCCACACCAAAAGTTGCCTGGCCCGAAGGGAAATTATCTGTTTTGAATGGCAATCGCACGGATGGCTCCCATTGTTCCAATTCAACCCAATGAACAATTCCTAGGCGACCACAATGGCGCAAGTCTTTGCTTTCACGCTGGTTACGTCGATGGTGTTGGCGGCCTGCGGTGGGGTGTCCCGGCTACCGGAGTCTGTCGGCATGGGGCCGCAGCCAATCTTGCCAGCGCCTGAAACAAGCCTGATCCCCACCGTTAACATTGCACCCGCCATTGGCTGGCCAGCGGGCGCAAAGCCGGTAGCCGCTGCGGGAACCCGGGTGGCTGCGTTCGCCAGCGCGCTGGAGCATCCGCGCTGGCTTTATGTTCTGCCGAACGGCGACGTCCTGGTGGCTGAAACCAATGCCCCGCCCAAGCCGGAAGGTGCCACCGGCATCAGAGGTTGGATCATGGGTTGGTTCATGAAACGTGCAGGCGCAGCCACGCCCAGCGCCAACCGTATTACGCTGTTGCGAGACACGGACAATGATGGCGTTGCAGATGTACGCTCAGTGTTGCTGCAGGGGCTGAATTCGCCCTTCGGCATGGCGCTGGTCGGCAGCCACTTGTATGTTGCCAATTCTGACGCGGTAGTGCGCTTCCCTTATGCGCCAGGCGACCTTCGCATTGAAGCGCCGGGCATCAAACTGGTGGATTTGCCCGCCGGTCCGATCAATCACCATTGGACCAAAAACCTGATTGCCAGCACCGATGGCAAATTTTTGTATGTCACGGTTGGCTCCAACAGCAATGTTGCGGAGCGGGGGATGGCAGTTGAAACCGGACGCGCCGCCATCTGGCAGGTTGATTTGGACACCGGCGCACAACGCCTCTATGCCTCGGGTCTGCGCAATCCCAATGGCCTTGCGTGGGAACCCGCCGGCGGGGCACTGTGGACGGTCGTGAACGAGCGCGACGAAATCGGCAACGACTTGGTTCCGGACTACCTTACCTCGGTGCGAGACGGCGCTTTTTACGGCTGGCCGTACAGCTATTTTGGACAGCATGTTGATGCGCGGGTGAAGCCCCAACGTCCGGACCTTGTAGCCAGCGCTATTGCGCCCGATTACGCCCTGGGATCGCACACGGCATCGCTTGGGCTGGCATCTTCCAAAGCAACCAGCTTGCCCACACAATTCGCCAATGGAATGTTCATTGGACAGCATGGCTCCTGGAACCGCCGCCCACACAGCGGCTACAAAGTGATCTTTGTCAGTTTTAAGGGCGACAAACCTTCTGGCGCCCCGCTGGACGTGCTCACCGGATTCCTCAGCGAGGATGGCAAAGCCTATGGCCGACCGGTTGGCGTTGCACTGGACAAAACCGGGGCCTTGCTGGTGGCGGACGATGTTGGCAACGTTATTTGGCGGGTAGCCCCCAATGACGTGCAATGACGGCGGACGCGGTCTATTTTGTTGCCTGATGCGCCATGACTTTGCTGATCAGTTGGGGCACGAGGCCAGCGAATAATGCGGGTTTCAACAACCAGCGCCATGGGCGGCTCCATGCAAACAAACCCCCCAAGACCACCGCTCCAGCGATCAATGCCACAGGATTGCGCTGGGCCACCGGCGTCACAAACGTCTTCGCAACGTCTGCAAACAACAGACCGTTTCGACGCAGCGGATGGTAAGACCACCAGGCACCCACAGCATCCAGCAAAATTCTTGCGCCGGGTGTTGACTTCAGCGCGTTGAGCCACTCAAATTTCGAAAACACCCCTTGCCCACTGGCCCCCTGACTGGCGGGGTTTGCATCGGCAAGCATCGTCAGGCGCAGGCGCTCACGCGATTTTTCCAGGCGCTCGGTCGCACTCAACAGCGCCGGTTGGGTGAGATCGGTCGTCATGAGGCGCCCGATTCCCGCAGCATCACCATGTCGGCATGCATTTGCTTGCGCACTGAGTCAAAGGCTGCGCCGCTGCTGGCCGGTGCACGCGCCGCCCATCCGCACCCAACTGCAATCAGCAGCGCAGGCGCTGGCACCACGAGCAAAGCCCAAGGCGCCACCATCTGGGTTGCTGGCATGACTGCCCAAAGCATCAGCGCGGTGCCTGCCAGGACCACGCCAACCATGGCGGCAATCAAAGCGACCACGCCGTAAATGGCGCGGCGTTTCACGTCACTGCTCACTCGGGCGAGCTCAGCACCCACCAACTCTGCATAGGCAGACGCGTGGTCTGCCAACAGGTGGGGCCGACTGGCTATCAGGTGAATCAGCGGGTGAAACATGGTGGTTTTGTGGATGCAACGGCAATCATCTTCGCGGATTAACGCGACGAGCGGGTCATCAAGCTGACCAATGCCATCAGCGCGGCGCCGGTTGCGGCCGCAATCAGGATTGACTTGACCGGCTCTTCCTTCACGTAGCTGACGGTGGTGTCGGACACGCGATGCGCCGAGTCCATCAATTGCTTGGAAGTGTTGCGCACCGAGTCCATGCCGCGATGGGCCAACGCATTGACCTGCTCGGTCGCATGATTGATGGCAGGTGCGACTTGCTGGCGCACCTCCGCCACACTGCTGGCCAGGCTGTCCAGCGCGCCGTTGGCTGCGCTTTGGGTTGAGCGGATGGCATGATCCGCTTTTTGAGCCAGTTTGTCGGCAAGTGGGTTTGCCTGTTCGAGGGGGTTGTTGTATGACATGATGGTTCCTATAGGTTGCCGTTGTTAATAAAGTTGGTTGAGAAATGCTTAAAAAAGGCTTAAACAATGCATCTTAGCGGGAAGCGACCAGGCATCAGGTTTTTTTGATCAATGAAAACAGAAAGCTGGCGACAGCCAAAATCGCAAACACGATAAACAGAATTTTCCCAATGCCGACGGCACTGGCTGCGATGCCACCAAACCCAAAAAGGGCGGCTATCAAGGCGATGACGAAAAACACGACCGCGTAGTGCAGCATAAGTGGCTCCTGATGCGACGGCTCACGCCGTCTGGTTTAAGTTGGCTACTGACGCAGGCGAAACACGGTCCAAATAGGGTGTATTTCTGCGTTGGAAGGAGTGTCACACGCTTGATTCAGAGCGGCGATAGGTGAGCCCGCCGCTGCTGTGTCAGGGGACAGGGGGTGACGCTGTAGGCGTTGGCTGACAGATTGTTGGATGCCCGCACCAGGCTTGTCGGACCATTCGGCTACGCGGTTTGTTTGTCATGCGCTGCACCGCTATCTGACTGAGGCAACCTGACTTGAATCAGCGTGCCTTCACCTGGCGCTGACTTTATTTTGAGGTCCCCGCGCTCAGCCTCGATCCGGTACAGCATTCCGACCAGGCCATACGCCTGCTTCGCCTTCAAAGACGGGTCAAACCCCACGCCGTCATCACGCACTGAGATTTCCGCGTTTCCATCGACCAGCGACAAACTTACCCAGACATTGCCGGCACTGGCATATTTGGTGATATTGGTGAGGGACTCCTGAACCACACGGTAGACCAGCAACTCGGTCATCGCACTCAATGGGACCGGCTGCAGGCTGCAATGCGCTGTCACAGAGGTGCTTTCGGCGAATTCCTTGACCAGGATGTCCAGTGCAGCGACCAACCCGAGGTTGCTTAATGCAGATGGCCGCAGGTTTTCAATGATGCCCCGCCCCAGGGCAATTCCCTTGTTCAGCGTGGTGACCAGATGGGCCAGCAGAACCAGCGTGTCAGGCGCAGTTTTAGCCACGCGCGACTTGATGCGCGCCACATCCAGTTTGGCAGAGGTGAGCAGCGCACCGAGGTCGTCATGCAGATTGCGCGCCAGGTGGCTGCGCTCATCTTCCCGGGCCGTCTGCAGGTGGTGTGCCAGCTCGGTCAATTGGGCCGTGCGCAGTAGAACCTCCGCTTCCAGGCGGTCGCGTTCAGCCTGCAGCAGGCGTTGCAGTTCAAGCTGCTTTTGTGTCAGCGCAAACGATTGGCGCAAATAGAAAAAAAGGGCAAAGAGGCTGATGGCCGTCAATGCAGACACACCAATGCGGTTGAGCAAAATCGCGCGGTAGATCTCGCGCTGATTGCGGTCGATCTTTGCGGTTTCATGGGCCTGCAAGGCCATGACGTGCGCGCGGATCGAATCCATTTGTTCCTTGCCAATGCCGCTCAACACGATTTCCTTCGCAGCATCCGCTTTGCCGTCGTCAAATAACTGGATGGTCAGCGCCAATCCTGACAATTTATTGGCTGTCATCTCATGCAGCTGCCTCAAAATCTCTTTGGGTCCCGGTTCGCCGTCAAAGTAGCTGTGCATGTATTGAAGCGACTCGTCGATTCGTTTGAGCGCGTTGTCGTAGGGCTCGCGGAAACCCTTCCTTCCGGTCACCATGTAGCCTCTCTGGCCAGTTTCGGCGTCAGCGATGTCGCGCGCGAAGGTCAACAGCGTAGTGCGGGCCGTTGACATCGTCACCAGGCCATCCAGCGTCGCCCGCGAGCGCATGTAGGTGCCTTCGCTGATGAAGATCAGCGCCAACGCGGCCGAGCAACTGAGCGTAAAAACAAGCCAGTTTCGGCGAAGGATGGTAAAAAATTCCATTTTCAACCACGTGCCCAAAATGTGGGATCATGCGGCATGACTCGAAAGGGCACACCATGATTCGAATTGCCATTGTGGATGACCATGCCATGGTGAGGGCCGGTCTGCGCCAGTTTTTTTCCGACCAGATCGATTTTCAGGTGGTCGCCGAAGCCACCAGTGGCCGCCAGGCGATTGACATCGTGCGCAAGGGCGATGTCGACGTGATCCTGCTTGACATCTCGATGCCTGACCAGAGCGGTGTCGATGCGCTGGCCGCGATCAAGGCGCGCGCACCTGAACTTCCGGTGTTGATTTTGAGCGGCTTCCCCGAGGCGCATTACGCCACTACGCTGCTGCGCCAGGGTGCCAGCGGCTATTTGAACAAGGACTGCGACCCCGAGGAGATCGTCAAAGCCATCCGGACCGTTTGCCGGGGCCGCAAGTACATTACTGCCGGTGTTGCAGAGCAATTGGCCGATGGACTGGCAGGTGGGGCGGGCGACCGGTTGCTTCACGAGCAGCTCTCGGAGCGCGAACTGCAGGTGTTCTTGCGGCTGGCCAAAGGCGAGACGATTGGACACATGGCGGTCAGCATGTCGCTCAGCGTTAAAACGGTCAGCACCTATCGAACCCGCGTGATGGAAAAAATGAAGCTCGAGTCCAACAGCGACCTGACTTACTACGCGCTGAAAAATGGCTTGATCCAGTAGCACGGTTCAGGACCATTGAAGCGTTTTGGGCCATACGGGCTCGGCGCTACAAAAGAGCTGGTCGGGTGGTGGTTTTTTCCCCACCGTTCAGGCGGCTGCAATAGGAAATCAAGGCGTCGATGTCATTGGACTTGTCAAAAACCTGGTCTGCGCCCAACTCCAGGCATTTGATTTTCATGTCTGCGGTGGCGTAATTGGTCAACACCACCGTGTTTGACTTCCTGTTTGCCACACCCGCGTTGCGCAGCACGCCCAGGCCCGAGCCAACCTTCAGAAAAATATCGACGATCACAAGGTCAGCATGGTTGGCGGGGTCGGTCAGCCACTGCACTGCCGACCACTCGTCCTCAGCGGTGCCCACCACCTCGACATGCGCAAGGTCTTCCAGCATGGCGATCAGACTCTCGCGAATCAACGGGCTGTCTTCTACGAGAAAGGTTTTTAGGGATGGCATAAATCAGGGGACGAACAACACAGGATAACAGTGCAAGTATCGGCGCATAAGCCTGTCCGGGCCATTGGCGGTATGCGCGCCTCAATATAGGAAGAGTCCTACATTGCCGCCCCGTCCCCTTGAGTATCCGGTTCTTCATCGTAGGACATCTACTACGCCGAGTGACGGCGCAGTCCGCTATTCGGCATCGCGCCGTCTTTGCATACTGCAAGCAACATCTGGCTGCAAGACCCTCTCATTGCGATTCTGCAGACTTGATGCCAACCACCATTCCCGGAAGGACGACATGAACAAGACTTTGAGAAGCTCCATAGCCATTGCGGCAACCCCGCGCCTGGTCAACCCCTGCGACTTGCGGCTTACAAGTTTCAACATTTACAAATCTTAACCCTAGAGGATCGATATGACCCAGTTTTCAAACCTCAAAATCACGCTGGTTGCCGCCGCTTTGCTGGCATTGCCAGGTGTGCAGGCCGCAACCGTGTCAAAGGCCGATTACCAGACCGGCAAGACGCGCATCAGCGCAGACTACAAGGCTGACAAGGCCGCCTGTTCCTCAATGAAGGCCAACGCCAAAGACATTTGCCAGGAAGAAGCCAAAGCCAAGGAAAAGGTGGCACGGGCCGAGCTGGAGTACGGCTACACCGGCAAGCCAGGTGACATGACCAAGGTGCGTGAAGTCAAGGCGAAAACGGCTTACGCAATTGCCAAGGAAAAGTGCGATGACAAAACCGGTAATGACAAGGATGTTTGCCGCAAGGAAGCCAAAGCGATAGAGACCAAAGCGCTGGTTGACGCCAAGATGGCCAAAGACGTTGCCGAGACCCGTAAAGACGGCGCGCAGGAAAAAATGGACGCCGACTACAAGGTCGCAGTCGAGAAATGTGACTCGATGACCGGTGATGCCAAAGCCAGTTGCATTGCCAGTGCCAAAGCCAGGTTTGGCAAAACCTGAACCAATTGCTGGCGGTCAACGGTTGAGTTGGCCGCCGGTGATGACCTTGCATCGAAAGGGTTTTTTTGATTGTGTTCGCTTGCGAACAGACAGCACCCAGACGATGCGTCACACTGTTCCATCGGGTCAAGATTTTCTTTCTCCTGATGTTTACCAAAGAGGTATCACTATGAAAACGATTCGTCAAACTTCAATCACTGCCGCTGTTGTCACTGCCATGGTCGCTCTGGGCGGCTGCGCGGGGATGACCCAGCAGGAAAAGGGAACTGCCACCGGCGCCGTCATCGGTGGCGTTGCTGGCAATGTGCTGGGTGGTGGCGTGCTGGGCACCGCAGCGGGCGCCGCAGTCGGTGGCGTGGTGGGTCACGAAGTGACCAAGCCGAAGCGGTAAACCGAAAGCTTGGGAAGGCCGAAATAGGATATTGACTTTTTCTGCCTCCCTTAGGGAAGCCCTCCATAACTCATCGCGGAATCGTGTAGGGCCGGATCGGGATGGGATGCAAGGCGGTTTTTGCAGCAAATATCGAGAATATTTGCAATAAAACCAACGCCGCAGACCGCCCGAGGCCGGACTATCACGAACCGTGAGGAGTTATGCAGAGCTTCCTTAATGCGAAGAATTCGCGCTACCCGCTTAGGCGGTATCGTCTGAGGGCAAGTTGCCTTCCCACTGGCAGGTGAACCGCTCACAACGAAAGCGGTGGCGCGCGCCAAACAGGCTGGTAAACCGGTCGATCGGGCGGCGCGGAATCCGCATCAACTCGCCAGCGCACAGGGGGCACAGCAGAGGAGGTGCATTGACATTGCCCTGCATGTTGTGCTTGCTGGAAGGAGACGGTTTCATGGAGTGGTTGGAAGATGGAGTGGGCGTGGTCATATTGCCATTGAGATGATAAACCGTCTGTTCGTTTGCGTACACAGCCACCCAATAATTATGCATGCGCTCATTGGCTGTGCTCCCAGGGAAACCAAAGAAAAGAAATTATTCAGCTACCCACATTACTGCCATTTATGAGGATTTTCAAAGGCTCGGCGTTGATGCTGTTGGCAATTGCAACGGCAGCGACAATTTTCATACTTCTGTTTGGCTGGAACTGGATGCGCCAGCCTATCGAACGATACGCCCTGAACAAGACCGGCCGGGTGCTGGCCATCAAAGGTGACCTGACAATCGGCTATGACTGGCCACTTCCACGGATACTGGCCAAAGACGTTACGTTTGCCAATCCGGCGTGGGCCAAGGAGCCTTTGCTGCTCAAAACAAGCGCTGTCGAAGTAACGCTGGAACTGCTTCAAATGTTTCAGGGCCACTATGTATTTCCGAAAGTACACCTGGAGCGTCCTGTGGTGTTTTTGGAGCAAAATCCGGACGGTCGCAAAAGCTGGTTGCTGGATCTGGAGCAAAAGAATGAAGCCGCGCGTATCCAGATCGGTCGTGTCACGCTTGATGAAGGCAAACTGGGCTATGACGAGGGGGCAGCCAAGACCCGCATTCGCGCCGATATTTCCTCCGCCACCGCGCAGCAACGCGAGGTGTCCCCCTACGCACTGGTCTTCAACGCAGAGGGGCTGTTCAAAGGCAATGCATTCAAGGCCAGGGGCGGCGGCGGACCGGTGATCGCCATCCAGGACCAGACAACGCCCTACCCGCTGAAAGTGGATGCAAGTTTTGGCCGCACCCACGTCACTGGCGAGGGCACGGTGACGAGTCTGTCGAATCTGACGGCCATGGACATGAGACTGGCGCTGCGAGGTGATAACCTGGACCAGCTTTTCCCGATTATCGGAATCGCAACTCCCCGCACACGCGGCTACGTGACCGACGGACGTCTGGTGCGCACCGGTAACGAATGGCACTACCAGGATTTCAAGGGCCGCTTCGGCGAGAGTGACATCGCCGGATCGCTCAAGGTATCGCTAGGTGGACAACGCCCGATGCTGGTCGCCGATTTGACCTCCAGCGTACTGGACATTGACGACCTGGGCCCGTTGATCGGCGCGCGGCCCGGCAGCGTCAAGGCAGCGCGCCAGGCTGCGGCAGGTGCGCCTGCTGAAAGTGGTTCAGATGCCGATAACAAAAACACGACTGGCACCAGTGCCCGGCCACCACCCGCCGCTACGCCTGCCCGCATGCGTGTGCTACCCGATCTGCCTTTCAAAACGGACCGCTGGAACAGTCTGGACGCCGATGTCAAACTTCGCGCTAGAACGATCCGCCGTGCTGCGGCCCTGCCTCTGGAAAATTTGCGCACGCACCTGCTGTTGCGCAATGCAGTGGTCACGCTCGACCCGCTGGATTTTGGCCTGGCCGGGGGCCACCTCAATGCATTGATCACGCTGGACGGCAACCAGCGCCCGATACAGGCGCGAGCGCGCGTCAAGGCGCAGAAGCTGCTGATCGCCAAGTTGTTTCCCACTGCAAAGTTGAACCGGGCCAGCATTGGCCAGGTCAATGGCGTGTTCGACCTCAAGGGCTCCGGCGACTCAGTCGGGCGCATGCTGGCCACGTCAGATGGGAAGGTCAGCCTGGTGGCTGCGGGCGGCCAGATCAGCCGGTTGATGATGGAAATGGCCGGCTTGCACCTGTGGGAAATGCTTCAGTTGAACCTGTCTGGTGACCAGATGATCGAGCTGCGCTGTGCGGTGGCGGACTTTGACGTCAAGGCGGGGATTTTGCGCCCCAACGCGCTCGTCCTGGACACCCAGGTGACGACCATCACGGGCACCGGCAGCATCGACCTGGGCCAGGAGCGGCTTGATTTGACGCTCAACCAGAAGACCAAGAACACCAGCCCGCTGGCACTGCGCAGCCCGCTTTTCATTCGCGGCAGTTTTGTCAAACCGGTGGTGGGCGTCGACAAGGGCATGCTCGCCGCACGCGCAGTCGGGGCGGTAACGCTGGGCCTGCTCAACCCGTTGCTGGCACTGATCCCGCTGGTTGATCCCGGCCCTGGCAAGGACAGCGATTGCGGGTCGTTGCTGGCGGGTGCCAAAGATGCCAAAACCGCAGCGCCAGTTGAAGGCAAGCAGCCCACACCGAAAAATTGAGGTGTTTCTGGGTTGAGTTGATTGCTTCTTTATGCATAGCAAACTATCTATATAACACGAGAGCTAGAGGCTAATTTCATCGTTTTTTTAGTTAATTTGGCGGTTTTAGGTGAAAAAAATTAACCTGTAGGTTAATTATTCTCTATTTCCGCCCCGACACCAGCAGCAGTACACCGATCAGGATGCCAGCGCCGCTCAGGATCAAAGGCACGTTCACGGTCTTCTTTTCCTGCACCTTGAGTTCAATCGGTCCAAGTTTCAGGCCAGTGGACTCCTTGGTGTAGCTGAAGCCGCCGTAGACCAGGCCCAGGCTGCCCAGCACGATCAGGACAATGGCGATCATTTTCGTAGTGTTCATGGTTTTCCCTCGGTTAAAAATTGTGTAAGGCCGGATGGGCTTGAGGCTATGTGAATGACTCTCTGCTGTATGTGCGCCAGCGCACAGAATTGGCAAGAGCGCGCTGGCAAACTTCGTCTTGCAAGCCACGCGACTTCAGCGGCCAGTTTCCTTTGGCCTTGCACTTGTCTTAACGGAGATATTTTCATGACAACCCAACTTGGACTTTGCCTGCTGCGTGCCACACTGGTCAGCGCGGTATCAATTTTTGCATTGGGCTGCAACAAGCCGCAAGACCCATTGCCGCCCGCAACGCCGGTCGCCCCCGCAACCGCGACAACCGCGATAACCCCGATGCCTCCCGCCGCGCCGGTTGCGACAGTGCCAGCCACTACCACGGTCGGCACCCAGATTGACGACACGGTGGTCACCGCCAGCGTGAAGTCGGCACTGTTGGCGGATCCCGAAATCAAGAGCTTCGATTTCAAGGTTGAAACCCGCAAGGGCGAGGTGATGCTGAGTGGATTTGTGGACAACCAGGCGCAGCTTGACCGGGCCAATGCACTTGCCAGGGCGGTGCCGGGCGTCACCAGCATTCAAAACAAGGTCACCCTGAAAACCGGCAGCAGGACCGTGGGCAACAAGGTGGATGACAGCATCATCACCGCCAAGGTCAAGGCCGCGCTGATCGGCGACCAAGTCATCAAGAGCACCGACATTGCGGTCGTCACCCGCAAAGGCGAGGTGCAGCTCAGTGGCTTTGTCAACAGCCAGACGCAGATTGACCGGGCGGTGTTGATCGCCAAGGCGATTGAAGGAGTCGCCAACGTCAACAATGAAATGGTCATCAAGAAGTAGCTGGCGCAGGCGTTTTTGCGGCCTGGCAGGCACCCGTGTTTTGGCCCTGGCGTGGCAGCGCACAGGCCGTGTAGCATAGGGCAGTGCGGTAGGGATGCGTGTCATGTCACACGCCACGCCATTGACCCATGGAAAGTGCCAGGATGATCAGGATTGTGATTGCAGACGACCATGCCATCGTGCGCGAAGGCCTCAAGCGGATCGTCTGTGCTGCCGAAGGCCTGCAAGTCGTTGCCGAGGCAAGGGACGGCGTCGAGGTGATGCAATGCGTGCGTGATTTGAGCTTTGACGTGCTGCTGCTGGACCTGTCGATGCCGGGGCGAAGCGGCATGGAAGTCATCAAGCTGGTGCGCGCAGAACAGCCCAAACTGCGCATCCTCGTGCTCAGCATGCACCAGGAGATGCAATACGCCGTGCGCGCCCTCAGGTCAGGTGCCAGCGGCTACCTCACCAAGGAAAGCGCACCCGAGCAATTGGTCCAGGCAATTCGCAAGGTCGCTACAGGCGGTGCCTATATCAGCGCCGAAGTGGCCGAGCAACTGGCACTCAACGCCATGCCGGGCCACGCGGTGCTGCCACATGAGGGCCTGACCGGGCGGGAATTCGAGGTGCTGCGCCTGCTGGTCAGCGGCACGTCAGTGACAAACATCGCAGGCAAGATCAACCTGTCGGTCAAAACCATAAGCACCCACAAAGCCAACCTGATGCACAAGATGGGGCTGCAAAACCAGAGCGAGCTGATCCGTTATGCCATCAAGCACGGCCTGGGCGAGCCGCTGGAACCTTAGTGTGTTGCCGCCGACGCATTTCTGACTCAACTGCCGAGATTTTTTTGATCCAGTTCCCCACGTCAAAATCGTTGCAGCATGTGGGTTTGTGGACCAATGGGGTGGATCAGTTCAACATCGGTGCCTTGGTCAATACTGCATCGGCGACAACA
>JANOMD010000126.1:0-8352 GCA_031420135.1 Rhodoferax sp.
CCCGCTGGCGGTCGGTGAGCTTCGGACCCGCGCCCGTCTCCACGACGACCACGTGCTCACCGTCGCGAAGGAGCAGGCAGCTCATGTCCATCTCGACGCGGGTGCTCGCGTCAGCGGGCTTCTGCCGCTCCCCTGGATCCCCGCCTTCGACCTGTTCCCGCTCGAGACGCTCGAGGCAAAGCGGCTCATGCGCATAGGATTGCTTCTTTTTGACCTGCAAGTCTGCGAGAAGCACTTTGACCCATACACACTTGACCCAAGACGAACGATACCAAATCCAAGCCCTTCGCCGCGCCGGGCTTAGTATTCGCGCGATTGCTGTGCAGTTGGGGCGCGCGCCCAGCACCATTTCTAGTGAACTCAGGCGCGCAGGCGCGACGCACTACGACGCGGCTGCGGCATAGGCGCTGGCGCTTAAGCGCCAGCGCTTATGCCGCAACGCGCGCACCGTGCCACTGGACAACTGGACAACTGGTCCAAGCTTGAGTCTTACTTGCGCCTGCACCTCTCACCCCAACAGGCCGCCGGGCGCTTGGCGCTAGAAGGCGTGAGCTGCCCCTGCGCTGAGAGCATCTACCAGTACATCCTGCGCGACAAAGCGCAAGGCGGGGACTTGGTGAACTACCTGCGCTGCCAGAAGGTGCGCCGCAAGCGCTACGGCAGCGGTAATGAGCGCCGTGGCCAGCTCAAAGACCGGGTGTGTATCGAGCAGCGCCCGGCCATTGTTGAGGCCCGAGCGCGTATTGGCGACTGGGAGGGCGATACCATCGTAGGACGCGGGCACAGCGGCGTTTTGGTCAGCATGGTTGATCGCAAGTCACGCTACACGCTGGCGCGTGAGCTGCCCAACAGGGAGGCTGCTCCTGTCAGCGCAGCCATCATTGAGATGCTGCGGCCGCACAAGAAGCAGTGCCACACGATCACTTTTGACAACGGCAAGGAGTTCGCTGATCACGTCTTCTTTGGTGGCTGTCTTGGGGCAGATATTTACTTTGCCCACCCCTATCATTCCTGGGAGCGCGGCACCAATGAGAACACCAATGGCTTGTTGCGCCAGTTCTTTCCCAAGAAGATGAGTTTCCTCGATCTGAGCGCTATCGATGTCGATGATGCCGTCTACCGACTCAACCATCGTCCCCGCAAATGCCTCAAGTATCGAACCCCGCATGAGGTCTTTTATGGCCTGAAAATGCAGCCGCTAAACTAGGCACTGTTGCGCTTCGTACTGGAATCCAAGTTGTTATGACCATGCTGACATGGCCTATAAAGTACTACATTATTTATAGCAAACTATGTATATAATACGAGAGCTAAAGGCATATTTAATGAATATTTCAGTCAAAATGCGTGTTTTTTGACGGATCAAGTTAAATTTTGATATCGCCCGAGATATCACCTTTTCAGGGAACGGCAATTTGAATGAATATCGCGCCGTCTTTCTCAAGCGCTGGATAAACGCGGATCGGCGCCACTGCGGGAAAGGTCAACGCCGCACCGGTCTTCAGGCAGAAGCGCCCGCTGTGCCACGGGCACTCGACCTGGCCTCGCTCGACCGTGCCCTCAGACAGTGATGCGTTGCCGTGCGAACAGGTGTCGTCGCTGACGAAATACGCGCCGTCAACACAGAACACGGCAAACGGCGCGTGGCCTTCGACTTCGACGCGCAGGCCTTCGTCGCCAAAGATGTCATCGACCTGGCACAGGCGAAGCTGGCCGGTATGGTTTGCGATTTCAGCCGGCTCCATTCAGCGCTCCCTTCGTGCAGGCGAAAAAAAACCCGTGATGAAGCGCATGATGGAGCACGCACCATCAGTGGCGGGCAGCGGGCTCATACAGCGTCCAGTCCCAGCCAGCGCCTGGCGTTGCCCGAGCGCAGCAGGCCCAGCGTTTCAGCGGGCAGCGCCAGCGACTCCAGCCGCTGCGCCGGGTCGGCGTCCATGATGGCGAAGGGGTAGTCGGAGCCTGCCAGTATCTGGCTCTGCCCAAAGACTTCGATCAGCCGGTGGATGGTTGGCGCGTCGTAAACCAGATCATCGAAATACATGCGCCGCGCAGCCAGCGCCGGGTCGGCCAGCACCGCAGCGCGCACCGGCGGCAGGTTCTGCCACGCATGGCGCAGCCGGGGCAACAGCATGCTCAAGCTGCCGCCGCCATGGCTGAAGGCGATGCGAAGGCCGGGCAGCTTCTCAAACGTGCCGCCGGTGATCATGGATGCAGCAGCCAGGCCGGTTTCTCCAGGGAAGGCCAGCACCTGCTCCAGCAAGGGCGGGCCAACCAGGCGGTCTATCCCGGCGGGGCGCAGCGGGTGCACAAACACGGCCGCGCCCCACGCCGCTGCCGCTTCGAAGAAAGGCAGAAAGCGCGGGTCGCCGATGACGACACCGTTGATATTGCCGGCAATCTCAACACCCGACAAACCCAGCGTGTGCAGGGCGAAGTCCAGCTCCGCAATCGCCAGCGCCATATCCTGCAAGGGCACGGCGGCAAGGCCGAAGAAACGGCTTGGCGCGTCTGCAACCATCGCGGCAATCACTTCGTTCAGGTAACGGCACATGGCTGCACCATCGCCAGGCTCCAGCCAGTACGACAGCAGTTCCGGCATGGGCGACAGCACCTGCTGGGTGACGCGCTTTTCATCCATGTCGGCACGGCGCACGGCGCAGTCCCAGCACTGGTGCGACACCGTGCGGTAGACCGAGCCTGACACCATCACGTGGCGGTGGCAGGCGTGGGCCGGGGCCATCCAGGGCCAGGGCGCACCGGCATGGCGACCCAGGTAGGCCGGAAACGACTCGGGAACGACGTGGGTGTGGACGTCGATCATGGCTTGGTTCATGTCGTGATTCATGTCCCTGGCAGCGCTTGCAGATACCCGGCAATCTGCGCCACATCGGCCGTGCGAAAACCCGCATAGCCCTTGGCGGCAAGCACATCAACCGCCGCATCCAGAATCCGCAGCCGGGTTTCTTCGGTGCGCTGCGCCTGGGTGCGCCGTGGCTTGCTCTGCAGCGCGGTCAAAGCATGGTGCTCCCGCCGTTGACGCTGATCACCTGGCCTGTCACGAAAGCCGCCTCGCGCGACGCCAGGTAAGTGACCATGGACGCAACCTCTTCCAGCTCGGCCGCGCGGCCCATCGGGATCACGCTCAAGAATCGCTTGGCCACTTCGGGTTTGTCGCGCATGAAATTTCGCAGGGGCTCGCCATTGACGGCACAGGGCGCGACCGTGTTGACGGTGATTCCGGTGCTTGCATACTCGCGCGCCAGCCCGGTAGTCAGGCCGTGCACGCCGCCTTTGGCCGCGTTGTAGGCCGCATGGTCGGCCAGGCCGTTGCGCACCGAATCTGCGCCCAGGTTGACAATGCGGCCATATTTGTTGGCCAGCATGGACGGCAGGAAGGCGCGGGTGCACCAAAGCGTCGTCCAGAGGTTGTGGTCGAGGGTAGCGCGCAGGGTTTGCGGCGTGTGCGACAGAAACGGCAATATCACGCCGCCACCCGCGTTGTTCACCAGCACGGCGGCATCGCCGAAGGCCTGGCGGGTCTGCTCCAATAGCGCGAGCGCACCGGCTTCGGTGGACAGGTCGCCCGCCACACCGGCGACCTTTGCACCCGGCGTTTGCGCCAGGCGCTGCACCGAGGGTTCAAGGCCAGCCTGATTGACATCGGCCAGAACCACGGCCGCGCCTTCGCGCAAAAAGGCCTCGGCAATCGCCAGGCCAATGCCGCGCGCCGCACCGGTGACCACGACGACCTGGCCTTCAAAGCGGCGCGGGGATGCAGGGGCCGTCGCGGAATCGCGGGGAGTTGCAGCGCCAACGGCGGTTTCAGAAGTCATGGCAATCCCGGCGTTTCAATCTGGACGTTTCAAAATTGGCGTTGATAGCGGTCACAACAGGATGCTGACCCGACCATGCGGGCGCAGCGCGTCCATGTCAAGCATGGATCGCTTCTCGCGGATGCGCAGGCCCTCGGGCGTCACGGCCAGGCGATAGCGGTAACTGCCGACGTAAAGGTCGGCCGCAGCGTTCTTGAAACGGTGCACCGCGAAAGCTGCGGACACCAGCAGTTCCTGCCCGGTGCGGGAGTCGATCAGCACATTGCTCACCATGTGGCGGGTGCGCGAACGCGGCCACTCGACGTGCGCGCCCTTCTTTTGCAGGCGAATCACGCGTTCCCGCAGGCGCGTATGGTCGTCGGCAATGTAGAAAAGGGTGTTTTCAGGCCCCACCTCGGGCGCTGTGCCGATGGTCGGCACGTGGTACACCGCATCGCTGGTGAACAACGCCAGCCATTCATCGAGCTGCCAGCGGTCCAGCATGGCGGCTTCGCGGTAGAGAAATTCTTCGACGTCGTTGCGCGTGATGGATTCGGTGCTCATGGTCTGATGCCTTCTGGTGGGTCAGGAAGAAGCGGGCACGGGCGGCGTGAATTCCACCGCGCCCGCCTTGCCGAATTTTGGCGCGGGCATGCCACCCCAGCTATCGAGGATTTCCGGGCGCATCGGCAGATGCCGTGGTTCGCGCGGTGCTTGCTCGGGGAATTCTTCCATGCCAAAACTGTACTCGACTGTCATCTTGTCCGGGTCCAGGTAGTACAAAAAGATCGAGTTGGAAATGTCGTGCCGGCCAGGGCCATAGACGATCTCAACGCCGTGGTTGCGCAGGCGGTTGGTGGCGCGGCCTACATCGTCCACATCCGTCACCATGAAGTTGACGTGGTGCAGGCCATCCCGGTCGCTGCGGCTCACGCCAAAGCTGTGGTGAAACGGATTCGGAAAGCAGCGCAGAAAGGCGACCTGGTCGCCGAAGTGGTCCGAGACCTTGAAGTTGAGCTTTTCCGTCAAAACCTTCAAAAATGCGTCGCGGTCTTTGCAATGAACCACCACATGGCCCAGGCGCTGGATTTTTGCAACACCCGGCACATAGGGGCCGATGCCACGCGCCATCTGCGAATAGAACTCAAAGGTGAGCGTGTGCTGCGGCACACGAAAACGCAGCGTCGGCCCCTGCTTGAGTTGAAGTGCCTCGCTGGCCGGCACTTCCTGCAAATCCCAGCCCTGCTGCCCGATGTATTCACGCGCCCGGTCAACATCGCCAGGGCTTTCAAGCTCGAAGGCCATGCGCTTGATGCCGGGTTCGCTGGCACGGTACAAAGCCAGGTTGTGGTGCTCATCGCTGCAACGCAAAAATGCAATATCGCCGCCGATTTGTTGCTCCAACTGCAGGCCAATCAGGTCGCGGTAAAAGTGGATGGAGCGCGCCAGATCGGTGACATTGAGTGCCACGTAGCCGGGTTTGCGGTATCGAAAGGGGGCCATGGTTTGCTCCGGCGCTTTGGGTTGGCTGCAATCACGCAGGCTGGGCCGACACTGGCACGATGGCTTGCGCCTTGCGCGGCGCCTGCTGTAGCAGAGAATGCCAACGCCGCCAGAAAACTCGGATCTGGTGCTCGTCCACTGTGGCGGGTTCGGACTTCATCATGCCGCGTGAGATGTCGTTCCACTGTGCCTCACGCGCGTTGGCGTAACCGCGCTGGCAGGATTCAAGCATCTCAATGTCATCGGGCGTGGCAAAGCCGCCAGGCCCCAGAAACTCAAGGAAACTGTGCAGCCGGTTTTGCCGCAGCCAGCTCTCTTCCTCTTTGGGCGCGACGGCCCAGGCGGTGACTTCCATGTAGTCCGGCTGCTTCGGAAAGAAGGTCCGAAACGTGAGCGCCATCACATCCACAATCACCAGGTTGGGGAAGATCAGCAGGTTGCGGCTGTTCTTGGCGATGCGGGTGGCGCGCGCTTGCCCGTGTTTGGCGACCAGGCGCTGGTAGACCGTGTCGATGTCGGCCCTGCGCTCTTCACCCCAGGCCGGCACCCAGTTGGCCACGGGGCGGCCCCAGGGTGCGGTGTACTCCACCACGGCATGCCCATTGCCAAGGTCTTTGGCAAAACCGACCACGTTGTCCTGCGCCAGCACACCGTTCATGTTCTTCAGGTAGTCAAAGTAAGTGGCATGGGTTGACACTGCGTGGTAGCCATCAAAGCTGTTTTCGACCAGCAGTTTCCAGTTGGCCTTGATGGCGTATTCCTGGCGCCCGCTGACCACTTCCAGCCCGGCTTCAGACTGGTCCGTGATCAGGTCAAGGTACTCAATCGCACCGGCCAGATATTCGAGCAGCGGCACAGCCGTGACGTCAAAACACACAAACCACAGGCCCCGGTATTGCTCCAGGCGCGGCGCCGCAACCAGGTCGGCGCAGCCACTGTCATTGAAGCCCTCGGCGTAGGCCTCTATGCCCGGCAGGTCGCGCAGTTTGCCGTCCGCGCCAAACACCCAGCCGTGGTAGCTGCAGGTGAAGTTTTTGGCCGTGCCGCTTGCCTCGCGGCAAACGGTGGAACCCCGGTGCGGGCACGAGTTCAGGAACGCATGGAACTCGCCCTTGGCGTCGCGGTTGAAAATCAGGTTGCGGCCACCCACCGGGCGGGTCACGAACGAGCCCGGCCTGGGCAGCTCGGAGGCATGGCCAACATACAGCCAGCACTTGTCGAAAATCAGCGCCCGCTCGGCCTCGAAAACGCCGCTGTCGATGAAGGACTGGCGCGCCACGCGGAACAAGCCGGCATTTGGGTCAACCTGCAGCAGTTGGTGGTACTGGCCCTCGCGTGCGTTGGTGCTTGTGTTCGGGCTGGTGCTGGCGTTCATGGGGACTCCTGCGGGACATTCAATATGAATAGCAAACTATGTATATATTACGAGAGCTAGAGGTCTATTTCATGCATATTTCTGCCAAAATACGTGTTTTCCACCAGTAAAGAGACATTTCAATATCACCTGTGATATTGAAGTTCCTCCCATTCACTCGGCATAAATCGTCTCAATCACTGGCCCGTATTTCTCGGCAATGCTCTTGCGCCGCACCTTCATGGTCGCCGTCACTTCACCGTCGTCGTGGTCCAGCTCCTTGGTCAACAAGTGGAACTTGCGCACTTGCTGGACTTGCGGCATTTTGGCGTTGACGGCATCCACCTCCTGCTGGACCAATGCGCGCACCTGGGCCAGATCGACCAAACTTCGAAAGTTGGTGTAGACAATGCCCTGGCGCTCGGCCCAATTGCTGGTGCTGTCGAAGTCAATCTGGATCAGCGCCGAGACAAAACGCCTGCGGTCGGCAATGATGATCGCCTCCTTGATGTAGGGGGAAAAGCGCAGCGAATTCTCGATTTCTGAAGGCGTGATGTTCTTTCCGCCAGCCGTGATCATGATGTCCTTTTTGCGGTCAATCATGCGCAACTCGCGGCCACCGTACTCGCCGTTTTGGCTGCCCGGCACTTCCTGCCAGCGCCCTACGTCGCCGGTGTGCAACCAGCCGTCTGCATCGATCGCTTCGCGGGTGGCTTCAGGGTTCTTGTAATAGCCGCGAAACACGACATCGCCGTGAATCAGAATCTCACCGTCTTCAGCCAACTTGACTTCGATGCCCGGATACGGCACGCCGACTGTGCCCACGGGCGAGTCGTCGCCCGGTTGCATGGTGGTGGCGCCCGAGGCTTCCGTCAAACCATAGGCCTCGCGAATCGGCACGCCCAGCACCCGGAAAAACGTGAGGATTTCCGGGGCGATTGGCGCGCCCGACGAGATCGCCAACCGGCAGCGCCGCAGGCCGACAAAATTCAGCAGTGCCCGCAAGATCAACACATACCAGATGGCCCATTGCACACGCTGCATCAGGCTCCAGCGGGCACGTGGCGTTGCAGCGCTGGTTTGAAGCGTGGCAATCGCCCGCTGGTACAGCCACAGGCGCACGCCGCCGGCTTCGCGCAGTTTGGTCTGGATCGACGCATAAAACTTTTCCCAAATGCGCGGTACACCAAAGAATATTTGCGGCGAGAGTTCACGTAGGTCTTCCTGCACCGTGCGCAGGCTCTCGGCAAAGTTGACCACGGCGCCGCTGGCCAGCGGAATGTGGATGGAGAACATTTGTTCGGCCACATGGCACAGCGGCAGGTAAGACACCAGTGAATCACGTTCGCTGCAAGCCAGCATGCTGTTGAGCCCACGCGCTGCCGTGCCCAGACCACGCCAGCTCATCATGGCGGCTTTGGGGCGACCGGTGGAACCTGACGTGAAAACCATCAAGCCAATATCGTCCAACGCCGGGCCTGCAGATTGGGCGGCGGCCTCGGTCGCATGCTCGGATTCAAACCGCCGGCCCAGCCCCAGCACATCGGCAAAGTCGAGCAGGCCGTCGCGCTCATATTTGCGCAGGCCGCGCGGGTCGATCACGACGACCGCGCGTAAAAATGGCAGGCGGGTGCGGACTTCCAGCACCTTGTCGAGCTGCTCCTGGTCTTCACAAACAAT
>JANOMD010000127.1:0-4464 GCA_031420135.1 Rhodoferax sp.
TTGGGGCTGCGCTGCGACGCTCGTCTTGTTGCCGCACTCAAGCCGCGCTACCACGGAGAGTGCGCACAGCAGCAAGTTGAGCGACGCGCTGCACCTGGTCACGCCGCACCTGATCGTGCATGACG
The DNA here is from genome assembly GCA_031420135.1 of Rhodoferax sp. Taxonomy (GTDB): domain Bacteria; phylum Pseudomonadota; class Gammaproteobacteria; order Burkholderiales; family Burkholderiaceae_C; genus JANYCG01. The sequence continues at coordinate 126 of JANOMD010000127.1, forward strand.
AGCACATTCCCTATGCGGCGGTCGCCCAGGTGAAGCACCGCGTGACGCGCTACCGCATTGCCGAACTTGCGGAGCAACTGCGTCCTGTGACGCAGGTGGATGGCCCAGGCTTCTCTACCAAGCCGAAGCCGGATGACTTGGCGCTCATTCAATTGACGTCCGGAAGCACAGGTCTAGCCAAGGGTGTTCCGCTCACGCACAGGCAAGTTGCCGCAAACTGCGCTGCCATTCAGCAACGCGTACGAATGAGCGATGGCGACCATATAGTCTCGTGGCTTCCAACCAATCACGATATGGGCTTGAGCGCGATTACCGTTCCGATGTGGATCGATGCGGCGCTGACCCTGATTGCCTCGGAGCGCTTCGTTCGAGCGCCAATGACCTGGCTCGAAGCCATCTCGCAACAGCGCGGCACGGTTTCGCCCAACCCGGCCTTTGCCTATACGCTGCTCAGCAAATACGCAGCGCGCCTGAAACCCGATGAGATTGATCTGTCTTGTTGGCGTTATGCCTGGGCCGGAGCCGAGCCGGTGTTTGACCGGCACCTGCGGGCTTTTACAGAAGCCTTTCGACCCTTCGGCCTGCGTGACACTGTTTTGAAACCCGCCTTCGGCATGGCCGAGGCTGTGGTGGCCGTCACCTGCGATTGGCCTGGCCGGCCTTACTCGACCCTGCATATCGACTCAGCGCTGTTCAGAACCTCAAAACAGGTGAAGGCATTGCCGCCGGGGTCGCCCGGCACTTTCGCCTTTGTGTCGAACGGCCCACCGCTTTCCAATATGGCGGTGAAGATTGTGGACGAGCAGGGTCACGACCTGGGCGAGGCAGCGGAGGGCCGCTTGATGATTTCGGGTGCCAGTGTGGCGACGGCCTACCTCAACGGCGTTGATGACCACAACTTCTACCCCGGCGGCTGGTTTGACACCGGCGACCTCGGCTTTCTGGTTGATGGCGAGCTTTATGTGTCGGGCCGCGTGAAAGACCTGATTATTCGCGGTGGCGTCAACGCGAGTCCGCAGCAAATTGAATGGGCGGTTGAGCAATTTCTTGAGCTGCGCCCCGGCCAGGTTGCCGCTTTTTCCGTTATCGACCCGGTCAGCGCCAAAGAAGAGATCGTTGTGGTGGTGGTCAAGCGACGACCGGCCGACATGGCACCTGAGCTACAGGCCCAACTGGCCCGAGTGGTTGTCGAGCAAGCCGGCGTCCAAATTGACCGGCTGGTATTGAGCGGAACCGTGAAGCTGCCCAAGACGACCAGTGGCAAGGTGCAGCGATCGCTTGCGCGGCAGATGTACCTGAACGGCGAATTTAACGATGCGAAAGTGGAGAACTGATGAATCCCCTTTACGACCAGATTGTGCAGCTGCTGCGCGACAACGCGAGGGCTGGCATTCTGCCGGCGCATATCGTCAGCATGCCTTTGGCGCCGCACACAAGGCTGGCCGATCTCGGCATCGACTCACTTGGGAAAATGGGTTTGTTGTCGGCCTTGATGGACCTAACAGACAAATACCTGGCCGACGAATCGTTCAACGACAACAGCACGCTGGCTGAAATAGTCGAACTCGTTTCTTGAGGCTGCCGGGAAAGATGGAAGCCCCTCTTATGTCAACGTCGGTTGCCTCCATACCGGGTCGCAAGGAACTGCGCGCAGCGCTGCTTCCGTTCGGCAAGAAAAGTACGGCAACGGCCGTGCGCTTGATCGCCATCGACTACTCGCTTTTCTTTTTGGCCTTGGCTCTGGTGGCTGCACCGACGCATGCTGTGTTCAAACTCGCTGGGGCGCTGCTGTTGTGGGTGCAAATTGCCCGGCTTTTCATCATCGGCCATGACGCATGCCATCAAAGCCTGACAGCCAATCGCAATTTGAACAAGGCCCTTGGCCGGCTGGTGTTCTTGCCCTCGCTCACACCGTTCAAGCTGTGGGAACTAGGCCACAACATGGCTCACCACGGCTTCACCAATTTACGCGGCAAAGATTATGTGTGGGCACCTTTGTCGGTCGAAGAGTATTCACGCTTGCCGCGCATGCGGCAATGGCTCGAACGTTACTACCGAAGCGGCTACGGTCCGTGGCTGTATTACCTGATCGAACTTTGGTGGAAGAAGCTGTACTTCCCATCAAGCAGTGAAGTCGGTGGCAGGCGCAGCCTTTTTATGGGCGACTGCTTGCTGGTTAGCGCTTTTGGTGCGGCCTGGCTGGGCGGTTTGGGGGCGGCGGCGCACTTCACGCAACAAAACACCTTCTCGCTGCTCTTTTTCGGTTTTGTGTTGCCATTTCTTTTATGGAATGCCTTGATGGGTTTTGTGATCTACGTCCATCACACCGACCCGCAGGTCAGGTGGTATCGGGATGGCGCGGTTTGGGCAAAAGCGCAGCCTCATTTAACGGCCACCATTCATATTCAGTTTCCACGCTTTTTTGGGTCGGCGCTGCACCACATCATGGAACACCCAGCGCACCATCTTGACATGACGATACCGCTGTACCGGCTTCAAGCAGCACAAAGGCAGCTGGATGCGCTGGTTCCCCAACAAATTTTGAAACGCAATTTTTCATGGCGTGGGTACAGCGACTGCGCCAAGACTTGCAAGCTATTCGACTACGAAACGGGCCAGTGGGTTGCGTTTCCGACCAAGGCTAAACCCGCGCCAAGCACAACCTGAGGACCCGAAAATCATGACCGCAGAATCTGAACACTTTCATTCAACGCTTTGCAACGTACTTTCCCAAGCCACAGAACTCCTCAAACGACACGATGCAGTCCAGGCATTCGATATTCTTGGTCCAGCGCTAACGCGTGTGTCTCAGATTCGGGGGGGGGGAGCGACCACCGGGAACAGCTGGGTCACGCCAGGGCCACTGCAAAAGCCCACGAAATTTTCCAGATTATTTTGCAAGATCCCTTTTCACACCGCGCTTTCCACAAACCGCGTGGCTATGCGGGAGATGCGGTGATGATGGACTTTATGTACGCTGGAGTCGCACCAGTCGGCACAAGCGCGCTGGGCCAAACTGTTTTCGCCGGGACGACCCGGGGAACGATGGGTTTGAGCGTGCTCTTCAGACGCAATCTGCTCACGGCGTACATCAATGAAGTAGCGACTACGCGGCCTGGCTTCCGGATTTTGTCCGTCGCTTCGGGGCATTGCCGTGAAGTGGAAGGCAGCTTGCTGGTCAACCCGGCGTATGCCCTGCGCGGCGAGTTTGTGGCGCTTGATCAGGACCCGGAATCGTGTGAGCTGGTCGGCCGTGAGTACGCAAACTATCCAATCAAAATCATCCACGGTAGCGTGAAAGATTTGTTGAACGGCACGTTGTCGCCACCAGGCACTTTTGATCTTGTTTACTCTGCAGGACTTTTTGACTACCTAGATGCCGTAACGAGCAGAAGGCTGATTAACACTCTCGCGGGCTTGATTCGACCGCGAGGCAAGTTGCTAATCGGAAACTTCACGCCAGCAACTAGGGAGCGCGGCTACATGGATCTATTGCTCGACTGGAGGCTAATCTATAGAAGTGAGGAAGAGCTTCTACAACTTTTTGGCAGTAGCCGTGAACCGAACCTGCGCAGTTTTCTGGATCCGCATGGAAACGTCTGCTACGTTGAGTGGGTTCGCGAGGCTTGAATTCCATTCGATCATGCTGAAAATTGTGTGATCCCAATTTTGTCTTCACTCGCAAGGGCATGGGCGCGCGCCGCGCTATTCGCACTGACCGCCTGCAATGTCCGCGTAGCGAACCCGCATGCAGCATCAGCTCACACACCGTCAAAAGCGCCCGCACCCTCGAATCGACGCTCCGGCTGGGCTACGAATTCGACGAGATGCAGTTTTACCCAGACATCGCAACGAACGTGCGCGGTGATGCGGTTGCGGTCTGGGAACAGTTTGACAGGGAGCTTTATCAGATCTGGGGCAACAGCCGCCTGGTGGGCCAGCACTGGGGGCGCGCCACCTTGCTGGAGGCTAATCAGTCTGGACACGCCTACAACCCGCAGCTGGCACTGAACAGTTACGGCAGTGCGATGGCCGTGTGGATTCAGGCGGACAGTGCGGCCGATACGCGCACGGTCTGGGCTAGCCGGTTTGAAGCTGCCACCGGTTGGGGCCTGGCGTCTCAATTGGAAGCTGATCGGAGGCACCCATCGCTGCGACATTGAAAATTCTTGCCAATAGCGACGCGCCAAGTTTGGAGCTGCTTTGTCCCCTACGCGGTTCGTGCTACCCAGGGATTGAGCACCGCCACACCAGTGGGCGAAAAATCAGCCACGTTCCGCGTCACGACCGTCATGCCATGCACAAGCGCTGTGGCAGCTATCAGCCCGTCGCGTACCGG
>JANOMD010000128.1:0-6827 GCA_031420135.1 Rhodoferax sp.
CAAGGGCATGGTGCGCGATGTGTTTCGCACCCGCAACATGCGCTCGCTGCCCGGCAACTGCGGCCTGGGCCAGGTGCGTTATCCGACCGCAGGCAATGCCTACAGCGAAGAAGAGGCGCAGCCGTTTTATGTCAACGCGCCGTTCGGTATCGTGCTGGTTCACAACGGCAACCTGACCAATGCCAAGGCGCTGAAAGACGAGCTCTTCATGACGGATCACCGTCATATCAACACCGAAAGCGACTCCGAAGTACTCCTGAACGTTCTTGCGCACGAGATCGAGAAAACCACGCGCGGCCTGCCCCTGCAGCCCAACGATATTTTTGCTGCGGTTAAAGACGTGCATCGGCGCATCAAGGGTTCTTATGCCGTGATTGCGCTGATCGCGGGGCACGGCGTGCTGGCGTTTCGTGACCCGTTTGGGATTCGTCCGCTTTGCATGGGTCAAAGCGATGGCACGGTGCTGCTGGCCAGTGAATCCGTGGCGCTGGAAGGCACCGCGCATGCGTTCGTGCGCAACATCGACCCGGGTGAAGCCGTGTTCATTGATTTGCAGGGCAAGATCCATGCGCAGCAGTGCGCCGATGCGCCCACTTTGAACCCCTGCATTTTCGAGTTCGTGTACCTGGCCCGGCCGGATTCGGTGATGGACGGCATCTCGGTGTACCAGGCCCGTTTGAACCTGGGCGAAGCGCTGGCCAAGCGGGTGATTTCCACCGTGCCGCCGAATGAAATCGATGTCGTGATTCCGATTCCTGAATCCAGCCGCCCGAGTGCCGCCCAACTGGCGCAGTTGCTGGGCCTGCCGTACCGCGAAGGCTTCGTCAAGAACCGCTATGTGGGGCGCACATTCATCATGCCGGGCCAATCCGTCCGGAAAAAATCGGTGCGCCAGAAGCTCAATGCCATCGTCAGTGAATTCAAGGGCCGCAATGTGCTGCTGGTGGATGATTCGATTGTGCGCGGCACGACCAGCCGCGAAATCGTGCAGATGGCGCGTGATGCCGGCGCACGCAAGGTCTATCTGGCCAGTGCCGCGCCGCCAGTTCGCTACCCCAATGTGTACGGAATCGACATGCCGACCAGTGCCGAATTGGTCGCCCATAACCGCAGCGTTGAGCAGATTCGGGAAATCATTGGGTGTGATGCGCTGATCTACCAGGACGTGGTGGGCATGAAGACGGCCATTGGAAAGCTCAATCCCCGGATTGCCGGCTTTGATGCCTCGTGTTTTGATGGCGTGTACGTCACCGGTGACATCACCTCTGCTGACATTGACCGGATGAATGAATCCCGCGTGTCCGAGTTTGAAAGCCAGGAAGACAGTTCGCGACTGGCCTTGCCCAATCCGGCCTGATGAGCATGACCCAGAACTCCCAAACGCAAAGCCTGACGAAGACCCGAACCCGGTTTGCGCCTTCGCCCACTGGTTTTATCCACTTGGGCAATATCCGCTCAGCGCTGTATCCCTGGGCGTTCGCCCGCTCAACTGGCGGCGACTTCATCTTGCGCATTGAGGACACCGATGAGGACCGCTCAACCCAGGCCGCCGTCGATGTGATCATTGAAAGCATGTCCTGGCTCGGTCTGGACTATGACGAAGGACCGTACTACCAGATGCAGCGCATGGACCGGTACAAAGCGGTGCTGGCCGAATTGCTCGCGGCGGGCCATGTGTACCCGTGCTACATGAGCGTGCCCGAACTGGACGCTTTGCGGGCGCGCCAGCTTGAGGCCAAACAGAAGCCACGCTATGACGGCACCTGGCGCCCCGCGCCTGGCAAGCGGCTGCCAGCTGTGCCAACTGGCGTTCAGCCGGTTTTGCGGTTTAAAAATCCGCTCGGCGGCTCGGTCGTCTGGGATGACAAGGTCAAGGGACGCATTGAGATCAGCAACGATGAACTTGACGATCTGGTCATTTCCCGTCCGGCGCCGCTGGGTGCGGTGGGCACGCCTACCTACAACTTCTGTGTGGTGGTGGACGACATCGACATGGCCATCACCCACGTCATCCGGGGTGACGACCACGTCAACAACACGCCGCGCCAGATCAATATTTTCAAAGCCCTGGGCAAAGCGCCACCGGTGTACGCGCATTTGCCCACGGTGCTCAATGCCAACGGTGAAAAAATGAGTAAACGCAGCGGCGCCAAGCCCGTCACGCAGTTTGCTACAGAAGGCTTCCTGCCTGAGGCGGTGGTGAATTATTTGGCGCGCTTGGGCTGGAGTCACGGTGATGACGAAATCTTCAGCCGGGCCCAGTTCATCGGATGGTTCAACCTCGATCACCTAGGCAAGAGCGCGGCGCAATTTGATGAAGCCAAACTGCGTTGGGTCAACGCCCAGCACTTGAAAGCCATGCCGGATGATGCACTGGCGGCGCTGGTCGCGGATCAATTAAAGAAGCGGGGCATCGTCGCTGATGATCGGCTGGCGCGAATCTGCGCCTTGTTCAAAGATCGCTGTGACACCACGGTGGCCCTTGCGGACTGGGTGCAGATTTTTTACGGCGATGTGGTGGTCAAGCCTGATGACCGCAGCCAGTATGTGACCGAGGCGGTCAAGCCAGCACTCAAGCTGCTGACTGAAAAGCTCGCCACCTGCGGCTGGGAAAAGGCCTGCGTTGCCACAGCCATCAAAGAGGTGCTTGCGGCAACGGCGATGAAAATGCCGCAACTGGCCATGCCGGTGCGGGTTTTGGTCATGGGCACGGCGCAAACCCCTTCGCTGGATGCCATCCTTGAATTGATCGGGCGAGAAAAAGTCATCGCTCGACTGAAGACAGCTTAAAAGCTGGTTATAATCATAGGCTCGGATAGATTCGAAAGAGGTTTGGGGGTATAGCTCAGCTGGGAGAGCGCTTGCATGGCATGCAAGAGGTCAGCAGTTCGATCCTGCTTACCTCCACCAAAGTTTTTCGAAATTATTTCGATATTAGTTTGTCCGAGCGGTTAGTCTAAGGTTTTGACCCCATCGTCTAGAGGCCTAGGACACTACCCTTTCACGGTAGGTACCGGGGTTCGAATCCCCGTGGGGTCGCCAAATTGTCGCAAGACAGTGCGGTGCAAGTCATTGACGGTTTGCTCGAAAACATGCAAAAAGACGTGTGTTGACGGCAAATGACTTGGCTCGAAAGAGATGCGTCAGCTACCAGGAGTGGTAGTTCAGTTGGTTAGAATACCGGCCTGTCACGCCGGGGGTCGCGGGTTCGAGTCCCGTCCACTCCGCCAAGGTTAAGTTTTAGACTGTCCCGTACAGCACTAAAAACACCCCTAAAAGCCCCTATCGACGGGGCTTTTTTGTTTTCTAACGCCCAACAAGGGGTATTGCAATCCGATGCCTATTTGGGGATATCGCCAGAAATCACCGAATTCTGGAACCCACCATGCGACTGAGCGATACCGCCGTCAAGAAAGCCAAACCCTGCAGGGCATTGCTGCGGGCGAAGTGCGGGTATTTCGGCGGTTCGATGGCTATGCCGAGGTGCGATACTTGGCCACATGGGGCTGAATTTCCTATCCGTCAGTCTGAACCACGCAACGCTGCGCATTGGCCGACACTACGCCAAAACAGCCCGCACCGGTTTCTTCGCCAGCATGAATGACACCGACCCCAGCGCCGCCAATATCGACAGCACGGTGAAGCCGAGCTGGTAGTCCCCGGTCAGGTCAGCCAATAAGCCGGCGACCATCGGCCCGGCGATCTGACCCACGGCGATGATCGCGGCCGAAATACCCATGATCGCGCCGATCGCCTGACGGCCAAAATAATCGGCCCGGATCGCCTGCATGAAAGGACCGCGCAGACCCCAAGCCAAGCCATGAAACATAGCGAAGGCGATCAAGCCCTGCATCTGGCTTGAATACGTCAGGAACATCAAACCAAGAGCATGCGACAACATGCACAGCGCCGCCACTTTTCGCTTTTCAAACCGGTCACCGACAGCGGCACCCAGCAGCACACCCACCAGTTGACCGAAAGTCATCAGCATGATGACCCAGCCCGCCGTCGCGAAGGTGTAACCGAGTCCTTCTTTCATGTGGGTGATCGCATGGACATTGACGGCGGTGACCACCAGCAAAGCCAGCCCGTGGCCGATCGCCAGCAACCAAAAAGCTTGCGTGTTGAGGGCTTCGCGAAGTGAAAATTCTTGTTGCCCGGAGGCTTTCAAAACGGCCGATTCAGGCGTCTCATCTTGCGGGCGAATGCCGTCGACAAATTCACCGTGGTCTTCTGGACGCCGACGGATCATGCGCGCCAACGGCAAGCCAACCAGAAGGGCCACGACGCCTGAAGCCGCCGCCGTGGCGCGCCAGCCCCACTGTTGCATGGACCAGGCCATGGCGGGCACCACCAAACCGCCCATCGCCAGACCCAGGCTCATGATGGACAGCGCACGGCCGCGGTGTTTTTCAAACCAGTGGACGATGGCCACCGAGAGCGGGAAATAGCCGCCCAAACTGGCGCCGACAGCCATCAAAATAGCGCTGGCATAAAAGGTGGCAACGCTGTCCACCTGACTCAGCAGCAAGAGCCCGGCACTGAAAATCACGATGCCCCAGCGAATGATGGATTGCGGGCCCCAGCGGTCCATCAACCAACCGAGCAGCGGCCCGATGATGGCCGCCTCTGCTGACTGTAGGGCCGCAGCGCCCGACAAGGTGGTCTTGCTCCAGCCCATTTCTTCCGACAAGACCGCGATGTACAGACCGAAAGCCTGCAACAGCAAGGCTCCCAGCAAAAATTGGAGGCCACACGCCGCGCCAACCATGCGCCAGCCATAAAAAATTTTCATCTCATCTCATGTCATGGGGTATTGTTTCGTAAGGGCTTCCATTGTCACTCAGGAGTGCCAAACTGTTTGAGGCATGGCCGTAGTGGTCTTTTTTCGCCAGCCGCATTGATCAGACGGTGCCGCTCGTTCTGACCCTGTTGCCGCCCGGTGAGGCCGTGGCCGGCGAGCCGGGCATGGTCGGATGGAGTTTCGACATGGACAAACTGAAGCCCTTGCTGGATCCACGAATGCGTCACCGGCCAGCGCCGCGTGACTGAAGCGGACGCTCAGGCTGCCGTATGAATTACTTGACCGGTCAGCCGGTTCAGATACGTGCTATTTAAGTGATAGCTGTTTATGCATATTAGACTATAGCTACAGGCCGATTCTCTATAAATTTTGACCTTTATGGCGTGCAAGCCCCGTGCCCACGAATGAACATGTCCACCGTCTACGGTTTTTCAGCCAATAGCATCCAAGGCAACGCCATCAAACTGAACCAATACAAAGGCAAAGCCATGCTGATCGTCAACACCGCCAGCGCCTGCGGCTTCACGCCGCAGTTTGGCGGTTTGGAAGAGTTGCACAAATCCTATGGCGACAAGGGCCTGGTGGTGCTGGGCTTTCCGTGCAACCAGTTTGGCGCGCAGGATAGCGGCAGCAACGGCGAGATTGCCGAGTTTTGCCAGCTCAATTACGGCGTGAGTTTTCCCATGATGGAGAAGATCGACGTGAACGGCAGCGGCGCACATCCGCTATACCAATGGCTCAGTGCCGAGGCCCCCGGCCTGCTGGGCAGCAAAGCCATCAAGTGGAACTTCACCAAGTTTTTGGTCGGCAAAGACGGTGCCGTGATCAAGCGCTATGCGCCGACAGACACACCTGCCGGCATGGCGAAGGACATTGAGGCGGCGTTGGCAGGGTGACCGGAGTTGATATATATTTAATAGCAATAAATCTAATAAATGAGAGAGCTAGAGGCGTATTCGGTTGGTACTTTACTGTTTTTGGGGTTTTTTCAAGCTAAATTAACTTACAGGTTAATTTTTGAGTTTGCACCCGCCTGCCGCAAAAACTGAGCCAAAGATTTGTCTGGCTCGTCGCGAAAAGTGTCTGGCAGAAGCACCAGCGCTTCGATGCGATCCAGCCGAAAGTTGCGAAAGCCTTGTCGTGATTCGCACCACGCTGCCAGCGTCCACACCTTGCCCCAGAAGAAGCAGCCCAGCGGGCGCACGACACGCTTGCTTTGCCGCCCCGCGAGATCGCTGTAGCTGAAACTTAAAGTGCGCTGCGCATGCACAGCTTCACGCGAGGTTTGCAGCGTTTGGGAGGTCTGCTGCGACAGCATGCCGATGCTGATCAACGGTGCGTACAACGCCAGACTTTCTGCCGCAGCACGCTTAGCCAAGGGCAAAACCGACAGAATTTTGCCCAGCGCGTTTTCAGCATCGCGCGCCAACGCGGTATCCAGCCAAGCCTGCGCCAGCCGCACCGCGGCTACCAGCGATTTCGCCTCATCTTGTGTGAACATCAGGGGCGGCAGCTCAAAGCCCGCGCCGAGCCGGTAACCCACACCGGCCTCGCCCTCAATCGGCACGCCCTGGTGCTGCAAATCGGCCACGTCGCGGTACACCGTGCGCTCAGACACTTCGAGCCGCTCGGCCAAAAACGCCGCCGTGGTGAGGCGCCGGCCGCGGATGAGCTGGACGATGTGAAACAGGCGATCGGCACGGCGCATCGGGTTGCCTCTAGTTTTCGCGCTCGGGTTTGGCCATCACGGCCACGCTCTTTGTCATGGCCTGACTTTATCCAAAAAGCGGGGCAGGCCAAATCAAGCCAGCGCGTGCAAACCCACCCGGTTGCCATCCAGGTCAATGATGTGGGCAAAGAAACCCATGCCCGGCGGCAGCGCCACACGCGGGCACGCCAGGCTGGCACCGGCAGCGAGGGCACGGCTTACCGCAGCGTCCAGCAACGGCGATGCGTCCAGATAAATCAGCGTGCCCGTCGCGCCGGGCTTGGGCGCGCTCGGGCCGCACAGCAACGCGCCGCC
>JANOMD010000129.1:0-1646 GCA_031420135.1 Rhodoferax sp.
GGCGGCGTTGGCGCGGTGTGGCATCGCGCCAGACACGGCTTTGGGCGTTGAGGTGCAAGAGCGCGTCGTGCTGGGCGCTGATGGCGAGGTGGTTGCGCGCGCTGTCTTGCCGCAGGTGCTCACTTCGTGGAGCCGCCTTTATGCCCTGTTGCGCGACGCGCTGCCTGGCGCGTGCTGCGTTCAAGCCGCTTCGGTGATTGATGTGCAGCAAACTTCTTCGCAAGTCACCGTGCGCTGCGCCGATAGCCGCACGTTTACGTCAGATCTGCTGGTTGCGTCAGACGGCATTCGCTCCACCGTGCGCAACCAGTTTGCGCCAGAGGTGCCGGTGAACTACGCAGGCTACGTGGCGTGGCGTGGCCTGTGTGATGAGGCTGTGCTGTCACAACGAACGCTCAGCAGTGTCTTCAACACCTTCGGCTTTGGCTTGCCGCAGGGCGAGCAGTTGATTGGCTACCCAGTGGCTGGCGCGGGCAACTCGGTGCAGCCCGGTGCGCGCCGTTTTAACTTTGTCTGGTACCGCCCAGCGCGGGACGACGGCAGTTTGCAGGCTCTGATGACGGATGCGGATGGACACCATCACGCCTTGGGTTTGCCGCCGCACAAAGTTTCGTGGAAGCACATCGCGCAAGCGCGCCAGGATGCGCGTGACCTGCTGGCGCCCCAGTTTGCCGAAATTCTTGAAAAAACCGCGCAACCTTTCTTGCAGCCCATTTACGATTGCAGCAGCCAGCAGATTGTCTTTGGACGTATTGCGCTGATGGGCGATGCCGCTTTTGTGGCGCGTCCGCATGTCGGCATGGGTGTCACCAAAGCGGCGCAGGATGCGGTTGCGCTGGCTGACTGTGTCGAGAAATTCGGCGTGTCACTCCAATCGCTGCAAGGCTTTCAATCGCAGCGGCTTGCGGCTGGGCAATCTGTCGTCCAGCGTGGCCGTCAACTCGGTGCCTACATGCAGTCGCGCGGTGATGCAACCAGCACCCTGCAGCGCAATGCGGTCGACGTGATGATGCAAACCGCCATTGATCTTTCGCCCACTCAGAGTGAGCGTGATGCCGTTTTGGTTTGATCGCAACAGTTCAAATGTGTCACCCATTGCCATCAATCTTTCCCCGTTTCATTGCGTTTCATTAACTTTTTAACTCCTGGAGATCACTGTGAACCCCATCATCACCGCCAGCCATCCCCGTCGCCGCGCTCTCATCCTCGCAGGCGGCGCCGCTGCCCTTGCACCTGCCTGGGTGGGCGTTGCCCGCGCGCAGGCCAGCACCATCAAAATTGGTTTCCCGGTGCCGCTCACCGGCGCTTTTTCAGCCGAGGCGCAGGATCAGGTGCGCGCGGCCGAGCTGGCGGTCAAGGAGTTCAATGAAACCGGTGGCTTCAACGGCATGAAGGCCGAGCTGCTGGTGCGCGATGACAAGCTCAACCCCGGCGAGGCGGCCACCCGCACACTGGAGTTGATCGAGAAAGACAAGGTCAATTTTGTCGTGGGCTCGCTGTCTGCCGCCACACAGTTGTCGATCAACGCCGTCACCCGTGATCGCAAGATCATCTTCAACTCCATCAGCCAGTCCGACACCATCAACGAAGCCAAAGACTGGAGCCTGTACACCTTCCATGAAGCGCTGAATCCGCACTTAACCGCA
>JANOMD010000130.1:0-7178 GCA_031420135.1 Rhodoferax sp.
TGGCGTTTTACGCCCGCCTCAGTGGCGATACGGATGTGGCACAGGACCGGCCGCAGCTTCGGGTCGATGGCTCAGCCGCCGACACTGCGCTTGCCGCGCTGGGCTTGATGCGAGGTGGCTACACCGTCTTCGTGCCGGGCGCAGAGTACGGCCCCGCCAAACGCTGGCCGTCGACGCGCTTTGCCGAACTGGCGCTGGCGCAAGGCTGGCCCATCGTGTTGCTGGGCTCTGCCAAAGAAACAGTAGCCTGCGAAGAAATTGCCGTGCCGGTGAACGCCATGGTTGCGGGTCGGTGCCTGAACTTGGTCGGAAAGACCTCACTGGCGCAGGCGTTCATGGTGATTTCTGCTGCGAAACAGGTGGTCAGCAATGACTCGGGCTTGATGCATGTGGCGGCCGCGTTTGGAGTGCCGCAGGTGGCAATTTTTGGCTCCAGCAGCCCGCTGCATACGCCGCCTTTGAGCGACAAGGCCGCCGTGCTGTGGCTCAAAACCGATGCCAGCTACCAGCCGCCCCTCGATTGCGCGCCCTGCTTCGAGCGGGTTTGCCCGTTGAGCGAGGCCAACGGACATATGCGCTGCCTGAACGATATTTTGCCCGACGCCGTACTGAAGAAAATGCAGTTGTGACTGGCGCGCCGGCGGGAATTTGGGCCAAATTAGCGCGCCATCATCCCTCAATGGCGGACCCTGCCTAAAAAAAAGCCACCCGATTTTCAGGCCGGGTGGCTTTGTCAAGGTCCCCGAAGGGACGTCGTTGGAAACACTGGGTTGCCTTTTTAACGGCAGAAATCTGAATTAGCTCCTGGTTCAGCTTTTGGTTTTGACGCACTGTGACAGCAGTGCAGCCAATGTAAATGGCAGAGCCAGGCGCCGTCATCCCCCAATTGGGGGATAAATCACCAAATAGTTGGTGTCAGGTCACACAATGGCTGCGGTACTTGTTACCGTCTGCAACGGTGGACTAATTCAGCGGCAATCGGATTGCAAAACAGGCACCGCCTTGCGGCTGGTTTTCGCAGTACGCGTTGCCGCCATGGCGCACAGCGATGGATTTCACCAGCGCCAGGCCCAGGCCCACACCACCATCCTGTTCAGACGAACCGGGCAAGCGGTAAAACGGCTCAAAAATGCGTGCCTGGTACGCTGGCGCAACGCCCGGCCCGCGGTCGCACACCCGTATCAACGCCTGCCCATCGCTGGTTTGCAGTGTCACTTTGACATCGCCTGCGCCGTGTCGCTGGGCGTTCTCCAGCAAATTGCGCAAGGCGCGGCGCAACAGCTTCGATACGCCATGCACCACAAATTCGGGTGACGCTGGGAGCCCACCTGCCGCCTGCGCCGGGTCGCGCCGCACGTCCAGCTCGGCCTGAGCACGCGCACACTCTTCGGCGGCCAGTGCAATCAGGTCAACCGGCTCGACGGTGCCCATGTCGGCCTCGCGGGCGTCCAGACGGCTGGCCAGCAGAATTTCTTCGATGAGTTGGTCAAGCTCCCCGATATTGCGGGTGATTTCAGCCTTGAGCGCAATGGCCGAACTGGCCGGCGGTGGGGACGTCACACTTTGGCCAGACGCGCCCGCCAGCAACTCCAGCCCCATGCGAATCCGCGTGAGCGGCGAGCGCAACTCGTGCGAGGCGTTGGCCAGCAGTGATTTCTGCGCGGCAATCAGCGCCTTCTGTGATTCAAGCAGGGTTTTCTGGTCGGTCAGCAAAGTCTGGATTTGCTCGGCCGAATGATTGAACCGCTTGGCCAGAAAAGCCACTTCATCCTTCCCGGTTTCGGGCAGCCGGGTTGACAGGTCGCCATTGCCCCAGCGCTCAACGCCCTGCTGAACAGTCTCCAGCCGTTTGGTCAGCCTGCGCACAATCGGGTAGGTGCCCACCGCGACGGCCAGCGCCACCAGGCCCAGCATCCAGGCAAAACTGAACGGCAGGCCGATTGGCCTCGGCTCACCCATACGACCGGGTGGGCGGTTCGGGCGGGACAACTGGACGATGAGCGTGGTTCCGTCCCGCATCGCAACCTGAAACTCAGGCCCCTGACCCGGTACGCGGGTGGGCCGCAGCGGCGCCTGGCCGAGCACTTCGCCAGCGGCGTTGCGCAGCACGATTTCGCGCCCGGGGCGTTCTGCCCGTTCGCGTTCGCGTTCGGCGCGTTCGCGGTCGGCTTCAATGCGCCACAGCGCGCTGGCCACCAGTGCCAGCACCGCGACCGCAGCCACCACGGCCAGCCAGATGCGCAAATACAGGCGCTGGTGCAAAGGGGTGCTCATGGCGCGGCCAAAAAGGAGTTGGTGTCAATCCTGCTGGCGCGCAAAGACGTAGCCAACGCCGCGCACCGTCAAGATGCGCTTTGGGTTTTTGGCATCGACCTCGATGGCGGCGCGGATGCGGCCCATGTGCACGTCGATGGACCGGTCAAACGCATCCAGCTCGCGCCCACGCACGGCCTCCATGATCTGGTCACGGGTCAGCACGCGGCCAGCGCGTTCGGCCATGGCGACCAGCAAATCAAACTGGTAGGACGTCAGCTCACAGACCGCGCCCGCCACGGTGACGGTGCGGGCATCGCGGTCGACCTCCAGGGTTCCGATGCGCAGTAGCGTGGCCACAGGGGCCGCGCCCTCGACCCGGCGGCGCAACACCGCGCGCACCCGGGCCAGCAGTTCGCGCGGCTCAAATGGCTTGGGCAGGTAATCGTCAGCACCTATTTCCAGCCCGATGATGCGGTCCATCGGGTCGCCTTTGGCGGTGAGCATCAAGACCGGCACCTGAGCCGCAGCGCCGCTCAGGGCGCGGATGCGCCGACAGACCTCCAGCCCATCCATGTCGGGCAGCATCAAGTCCAGAATGACCAGGTCCACCGGCCCCGCCGGCGGGGTCTGCAACTGCGCCAGCCCGGCCTGCGCGGTTGGCGCGTTGCTGACGCTATAGCCCGATTGCCCAAGGTACTGCGCCACCATGTCGGCCA
Source organism: Rhodoferax sp. (assembly GCA_031420135.1). Lineage (GTDB taxonomy): Bacteria > Pseudomonadota > Gammaproteobacteria > Burkholderiales > Burkholderiaceae_C > JANYCG01. The sequence goes on from JANOMD010000130.1 coordinate 2,973, forward strand.
GGCGGGCATCATCTTCGATCATCAGAAGGTGTTGGGTCACAGGGTTTTTTTCATTTCACGCCGAGTCTAGTGCCGAGCTCCCGCCTGCGGTGCGCCGGCACTTGAAGCGGCGGTAAAGTTAAGTAAATTGAGGTTCGGGCAAGTCGCAGCAGCCAGTCTGGCGCCCAAAAGTATTGCTATATAAAAAATAGCAAACTATCTATATAATACGAGAGCTATGGCGTTATATTATCGGTTTTTTCGGCATTTGACGCTTTTTTTGCGCAATAAATTAACCTGCAAGTTAATTATTCTCAGTCTTGGCCCGCGACGCCAGCCACACCAGCACCAGCACCGGCAAACCCAGCACGGCGGTGGCGTTGAAAAAGTTGATGTAGCCAAACGCATCGACGTACTTGCCGGAATAACCCGCCAGAAATTTCGGCAGCAGCAGCATCATCGAGCTGAACAGCGCGTACTGCGTGGCGGAGTAGTTGATGTTGGTCAGGCTGGACAGGTAGGCAATGAACGCTGCCGAGGCGATGCCACTGCTCAGGTTGTCCGCCGAGACCACAAATATCAGACCGGTCACGTCGTGGCCCTGCCCCGCCAGCCACGCAAACAGCAGGTTCGTGGCCGCGCTCAAAACGGCCCCCAGCATCAAGACGCGCATCACGCCAAAGCGCATTGACAGAACGCCGCCCACAAAAGCGCCCAGCAGCGTCATGACCACGCCATAGACCTTGGTGACGGCTGCGACCTCGTCCTTGGTATAGCCCATGTCCACATAAAACGGATTGGCCATGATGCCCATCACCACGTCGCTGATGCGGTAAATTGCGATCAACGCCAGCATCAGCGCGGCCTGCCACTGGTAGCGGCGGATGAAGTCGGCAAAGGGCTCGACCAGCGCGCTTTGCAGCCACTCCCCCAGGTTTTTGGCAGGAACCTGCACACGGCCCGCGGGTTCAGGCGACAACAGCACCGTCAGCATGCCGACCAGCATGCTGGCGGCCATCACCAGGTAGGCGGTTTGCCAGGCGCTGTGCTGGTAGTTGGCCACCTGCGCGACCTCGGCGCGCGCCGCAATCCAAAGCACGCCCGCGCCGGCCCAGATCATCGCCAGCCGGTAGCCGGTCTGGTAGGCTGCCGCCAGCGCCGCCTGGCGCGAGGTAGCGGCCGATTCAATGCGGTAGGCATCCAGCGCAATGTCCTGCGTGGCCGAGCCAAAGGCCACGGCAAGCGCGCCCCATACCACCGGTTGCAATGCGACGCGCGGGTCGTTGAAGGACATCGCCACCAGGCCGGCCATCACCGCCAGTTGCGCCAGCAGCAGCCAGCTGCGTCGGCGTCCGAGCCAGCGCGTGAGCAGCGGTATCGGCAACCGGTCAACCAGCGGCGCCCAGACCCATTTGAAGGCGTAGGCCAACCCGACCCAGCTCAGATAGCCGATGGTGGTGCGGTCGATACCGGCCTCGCGCAGCCAGAAACTCAAGGTGCCCAGCACCAGCAACAGTGGCAACCCGGCCGAGAAGCCCAGCAGCAACATCCGCACGGTGGCGGCCTCCCTATAGACCTTGAAAGTCTCCGACCAGGTGGGCCTGTTTGAACCGATGTCGGGTACGGGAATTGCCATGCGGGAATAATACGCGTTGGATCAACTCCTACCGGTGGCCTGACCATGAATCCCAACCTGAACATTCAATCGGGTGCAACGCCGCTTGCAAAACGGCTGCCACCCAACTTGCTGGCGTGCGCGATACTCGGCGCCACGCTGGTTTTGTCGCCGCTGGCAGTGGCTCGCGAGGGCGTCGAGATGCGCGGCACCTCGGTGCTGGCCAGGCTGGTGCCTGCCGAAGATGTCGAGAAATCGGCTGGCCAGCAATACGCGCAGATGATGCAGCAGGCCAATGCCAAGAACGCGCTGGCACCCAAGGACCACCCGCAACTGATCCGCCTTCGTGCCATTGCCAAAAACCTGATTCCGTTCACGGCCGAGTGGAACGAGCGCGCGAAAGGCTGGCAATGGGAGGTCAACCTGATCAGCTCCAACCAGGTCAATGCCTTTTGCATGCCGGGCGGCAAGATCGCTTTTTACACCGGCATCCTGGACCAGCTCAAACTGACTGATGACGAGGCAGCGATGGTGATGGGCCATGAAATTGCGCACGCGCTGCGCGAACATGCACGCGAACGCATCGGCAAAGGGGCAGCCACCAACATTGGTGCAGGCCTGGTGAGCCAGATCTTTGGTTTGGGCCAGCTTGGGAAACCGTGACCAATTACGGTGCACAACTGCTCACGCTGCAATTCGGCCGTGAAGACGAGTCTGAATCTGACCTGGTGGGCATGGAGCTGGGTGCCAGGGCCGGTTACGACCCCCGCGCAGCCGTCACGCTATGGCAGAAAATGGGCGCGATCAGCAAAGGCGCGCCGCCCCAGTGGCTTTCAACCCACCCGTCGGGCGCCACCCGTATCGCTGAAATTGAAGCCAATCTTCCCAGAGTCATGCCGCTGTACCAAAAGGCGCGGGGCAAGTGACGCCCTGAGGTTTCTGTCGGGCAGCGTGGCATTTATTTGTTATGTGCGTCAACGAACAAACAGCCTCCATCTGACGTGCTGAAATCTGCCCATTGGCGTGTGTTCAATGCCCCTCGCTGAAGGGCGGCACCGCGAAGGAGCTTGCTATGTACATCGGTGCTGGTGCCATATTGGTCATCATTCTTCTGATCATCTTCTTTCGGTAGCCGAAGGCCCGCACCACGGGCCCGGCAACGCGAGGAACCTACCGCTGCCAGTCGTATTCGATGGTGATGGGCGCATGGTCTGAAAACTTTTGCGCTTTGTAGATCGCCTCACGGCGCGCAAAAGCTGCCAGGGCAGGCGTGGCCAGGTGGTAGTCTAGCCGCCACCCGACGTTGTTCGCATACGCTTGACCGCGCGCGCTCCACCAGGTGTAGGCGGTGTCGGTTGCGTCAGGTTGAAGCTGGCGGTAGACATCGACCATGCCGGCTTCGTCAAGCAACTTGGTCATCCATGCGCGCTCTTCGGGCAGAAAGCCGGAGTTCTTCTGGTTGCTTTTCCAGTTTTTCAGGTCAATTTGCTTGTGCGCAATATTCACATCGCCGCACAGGATGAATTCGCGCTGCTGCTTGAGCGCCACCAGGTACGGGTAAAACTCGGCCAGGAAGCGGAATTTGGCCTGCTGGCGGTGTTCGCCCGACGAGCCACTGGGGAAATAGGCGCTGATGATCGATAGCTTGGCCTTCGGCGTGTCAAAGCGCAGTTCAATGCAACGCCCCTCGGCGTCAAATTCGGGCGAGCCATAACCCACCACGACGTCGCTGGGTTCGTGGCGGGTGTATATCCCAACGCCGGAATAGCCCTTTTTTTCAGCCAGGTGAAAATAGCCCTTCAGCCCGGCAATCTCCTCAAAGCGGTCGGCCAGATGCTCCGATTGGGCCTTGATCTCCTGCACACAAATACAATCCGGCTGATGCAGTTTCAGCCAGGCCTCCAGGCCCTTGCTGCTGGCAGACCGGATGCCGTTGAGGTTAAGGCTGGTTAATTTAAACAAGGAACTCTCCATGTCAAGTGGTGTGGCAGGCAATGCCCGGATCGATACTTTAGCCCATGAATTCGTGCAGTTTTCGGTCGATTGTGGCGTGCTCAAGTTTGGCGAGTTCAAAACCAAGGCGGGGCGCATGAGCCCCTATTTTTTCAACGCAGGCCTGTTTGATGACGGTGCCAAGCTGGGGCGCCTGGCGCAGTACTATGCCCAGCGCATCATTCAAAGCGGTATAGAGTTCGACATGGTGTTCGGTCCGGCCTACAAGGGGATTCCGCTGGGGGCCGCATTGGCGGTTGAGCTGGCGCGCCTTGGCCGCAACGTCCCGTTTGCCTATAACCGCAAAGAGGCGAAGGACCATGGCGAGGGCGGCACACTGGTGGGCGCACCGCTCAAAGGCCGGGTGTTGATCGTGGACGACGTGATGTCGGCCGGGACGGCGGTGCGCGAATCGATTGGCATCATCCAGGCGGCTGGTGCGCAAGCGCACGCCGTCGTGATTGCGCTGGATCGCCAGGAGAAGGCCACCGAGGATGGGGCGGATGTAGCCTACAGCGCCGTTCAATACGTGCGCCAGCAACTGGGACTCAAGGTTTGCGCGATTGCCAAGCTGTCGGACTTGATGCATTATCTTGAGGCCGGAACGGGCACCGACAGCG